>NZ_JAKSYF010000098.1:0-14624 GCF_022829745.1 Methylobacterium sp. E-016 | reverse complement strand
CCGCCGCCCCGTCTCGATGAACAGGGGTATACGGACCACCCAGCAGCCCGTCAACAGCCAAAACGGAACTTTCTCCGATTTCGACGACAGAACCACGACAGGCCGCCCGAAAGGCCCTCCAGCGATCCCGAGACGGGTGCGTTCGGCGTTTCGGGGGGAAGGGGATCCGCTCGACCGGAGGGAGGGGAAACGCGCTCGCGCGCGCGGCGCCTCAATCTCGACATGCTGCCCTTCGACATGCTGATGTCCTGGTGGCTGCGATGCCGCCCTCCTCCGACAAGGCGCTCTTGGTGAACCGCGACCGTCTAAAGATCGGCGAGGCCAGCGGCCCGCGGACCCTGCCGGGCTACGCCCACGGGATCCAGCCCGCCCTCGACCTGCTCGGATCGGATGCGACGCGCATCGATCGGCGCGAGGTGAACCTGCGCTGGCTCTGCGCCTCCGCCCTCACCGGCCTGACCGGGGCCGCGCTGATCGGCGCGGCGCTCCACGTCTCGCTGCAGGGCGAGGCCTCCTTCGCCGCGATCCCCGAGCGGGTGAGCATCCCCGCCCGGCCGCAGCCGAGCGAGGGCGGCGCCAATCTCGCGCGCAAGGGCGACCGGCTCGTGCGCAACCTCATGATCGCCTCGGCCAAGCAGAGCTTCCGCTCCCCGGTGACGGTGCGGCTCGGCGATCGCGAGATCATCAAGGTCCGGCCCTTCGTCCGGATCACCACCGCGCTCTCGATGTCGACCGGGGTGTTCGCCGGCGACATCCCGAAATTCGATCCGATGAAGTTCGTGTCCGACGAGCCGCTCGAGCGCGCCGCCGATGCCGGCTCCGCCGACGCGCCGGGCGCCGAGGTCAGCGTGGTCAAGCGCGACCTCGTCGACGCGGCGGTCGAGGCCGGGGCGGCCGCGCTGTCGGACGACGACGTGACGGCGCAGGTCGAGGAGGAGCGCCGCAGCACCGCGGAGGCCGGCCGGCGCACCGCGATCCCGATCGCGCCGCAGATCCTCCTGTCGCGCACGCTCCAGGGCGCGACGGCACCCGACTTCGACGGCGGGGCCAAGGACGGCGGCCCCAAGGCCGGCAATGCCGCCGACGGCAACCCGTTCAAGTCGATCGAGGTGCTGGTCGTCCCCGAGAACGTGACCAAGCTCGCCAAGGTCGAGCTGCGCCCCAACGAGACGCCGATCGTCGAGGAGCGCGACCTCGCCCTGAAGCGCGGCGACACGCTGGAGGCGGTGGTGCGCGCCACCGGCTTCGCCTCCGAGGACCAGATCCGCGGCATCGTCACGGCGCTCGGCGGCAAGGCCAAGACCGGCGCGCTGGCCGAGGGCCAGCAGTTCCGGCTCCAGATCGCGCCGGGCGCGAAGCCGGGCGATCCGCGGCAGGTGACCCGCGTGGTGCTCTACGGCGAGGGCGGGATCGAGGGGATCGCCGCGATCAACGACCGCGGGGCCTTCGTCTCGGTGGCCCCGCCGCCCGAGGACACGCCCTCGCAGAAGCCCGCCGCGAGCGCCGAGAATTCGGAGGACGAGGACGAGGACGGCGGCTCGGGCCCGCGCCTCTACCAGAGCCTCTACGAGACCGCGGCCCGGCACGACCTGCCGCGGGCGACCGTCGAGGACATCGTGCGGGTGTTCAGCTACGATCTCGACTTCCAGCGGCGGATCTCGGCCGGCGACGGCCTCGACGTGTTCTACACCTACGACGAGGATGCCGGCGCCAGCGCCGACCGGCCGGACCTGCTCTACGCCTCGCTCAACCTCGGCGGCGAGAGCCGCAAGGTCTACCGCTTCCAGTCGCCCGACGACGGCTCGATCGACTACCTCGACGACCAGGGCCGCTCGCTCAAGAAGTTCCTGATCCGCAAGCCGATCGCCGACGGGATCATGCGCTCGGGCTTCGGCTACCGCCGCCACCCGGTGCTCGGCTATGCCAAGCTCCACACCGGCGTCGACTGGTCGAATCCGATCGGCACGCCGATCGTGGCGGCCGGCAACGGCACCGTGATCCGGGCCGAGATGACCTCGGGCTACGGACGCCGGGTCGAGATCCAGCACATCAACGGCTACGTCACCACCTACAACCACATGTCGCGGTTCGGGCGTGGCGTCACCGAAGGTGCGCGGGTGCGGCAGGGCCAGGTGATCGGCTATGTCGGCTCCACCGGGCTCTCCACCGGCGCGCACCTGCACTACGAGGTGATCATCAACGGCCACTTCGTCGACCCGATGAAGATCCGCGTGCCGCGCGGGCGCGAGCTCGACGGGCGGATGCTCGCCGAGTTCAAGCGCCAGCGCGAGCAGATCGACGCGGTGATGCAGAAGTCGAAGAGCGCCACCGCGATGGCGCAGCGCGACGCGGCGGTGCGCTGAGGCGGCCTTCCCGCGGCGAGCCGGCGCTTCAGGCGAAGCCGAGCGCCGCGCGGATCGTCTCCGGTGTTTCGCCCCGCGCGCGACGGTCGGCGAGGCTTTCCGAGCCCTTCGACTTCGCGAGCTTGCCCCCGTCCGGGCCGAGGACCAGGGCGTGATGGTGGTAGCGCGGGGTCGGAAGGCCGAGGAGCGCCTGGAGCAGGACGTGCAGGTCTGTCGCCGCCTCGAGGTCGCGGCCGCGGACCACGTGGGTGACGCCCTGATGCGCGTCGTCGACCACGACGGCGAGGTGGTAGCTCGTCGGCACGTCGCGGCGGGCGATCACGGCATCGCCCCAGCGGGCGGGATCAACGACCCGGACCATCTCGTGAAACGCGCCCTCCCCTCCCCCCTGAAGCGGGTCGGGAGAGGGAAGCGACGATGCCTGAAAGGGCGCTCCCCTCTCCCGACCCTCGCCGACGCGAGGCCCACCCTCCCCCGCACCCAAGTCGGTCCTGCCCGACTTGGGCACGCAAGGTGCGGATCCCGGGCAAGCCCGAGATCCGTCGGGGGGAGGGAGAAGCGCCAGGTTCGTATAAACATGGGGGCCCGGCGCCTGCCCGATCGCCCGGGCCATGTCGAGCCGCCAGGCGTGCGGCTCGCCGGCGGCGCGACGGGCGGCGGCGGTCTCAGGATCGAGCGCCCGGCAGGTGCCGGGATAGAGCGGCGCGCCGTCCGGGTCGCGCGCGGCATTGCCGCCGGCGGCGGCACGGATGTCGCCGCGGGTGCAGAAGCAGGGATAGGCCAGGCCCCGCGCGATCAGCCCGTCGCGGGCGGCGCGATAGTCCGGCATGTGCTGCGACTGGCGGCGGACGGGTGGGTCGAAGACGAGCCCGAGCCAGGCGAGGTCGGCGCCGATCGCGTCGATCAGCTCGGGTCGCGAGCGGGTCGGGTCGATGTCCTCGATCCGCAGCAGCAGGCGGCCGCCGGTGCGGGACGCGAGCACGGCGTTGAGCAGCGCGGAATAGGCGTGGCCGAGATGCAGCCGGCCGTTCGGGCTCGGGGCGAAGCGGAAGACGGGCCGCGGCTCGACCTCCGGCCTCAACCGCCGACGCGATGCAGGCACTGCAGCGGGCCGGGCGTGCAGGCGATGCCCGGCAGCGAGCAGGCCGGCCCGTCGGCGAGCCGCCGGCAGACGCGGCAGCCGTCGCCCCATTCGGCGCAGGTCGCGTCGTCGGCCGGCGAGGCCGGGCCGTGGGAGGCGCGGTTGGGCAGGAGCACGCCGAGCAGCACCGTCGCCGCCACAAGGGCGGCGATGCCCCAGGCGGCCAGGCCGCCGGGGTCGCGGGACGTCGGGTGCGGGTCGGCGGGCAGGTTGGCGGGCGTGTCGGAAGGCATGGCGACGGTGTTCGCGCGGGGGGACGCGTCCGTCAAGCCGCTCGCGCGACGCGCCGCTCGAGCAGGCCGGGCAGGAGCTTGAGGTCGAGGGGCTTGGCCAGGAACCCGTCGAAGCCGGCCCGGCGCGCGGCCTTCTCGTCCTCGCGGCCCGCGTTGGCGGTCAGCGCGACCAGGTGGAGCCGGCCGCCCTTGCCGCGGGCTTCGGCGGCGCGGATGCGGCGGGCGGTCTCGTGGCCGTCGCAATTCGGCATGCGGATGTCGATCAGGGCGAGGTCGAACGTGCCGCCCTCCGCGAGGCGGGCCAGGGCCTCGAGACCGTCGGCCGCGTGCACCACCTCGGCGCCGAGGCGCTCCAGGGCCTTGGTCGCCAGGAGCGCGTTGATCGGGTTGTCCTCGGCCAGCAGCACGCGCAGGCCCGTGCCCGCGCGCACGGGCGCGGCGTTGGCCGCTTCGGGCGCGGGCTCGGCCGGCGGGGTGGGCGCGAGCAGGCGGTCGAACAGCGAGCGGGCGCGCACCGGCTTGATCAGGTAGGTGTCGAACCCGGCCGCATTCGGCGCGCCGAATTCGCGCCGGTCGAACGGCGAGAGCAGGACGAGGCTGCAGCGCACGCCGCAGGCCTTGGCCTGGTCGGCGAGGCGCCGCACGGCGTCGTCGCCGAGCGCGCGGTCGGCGATCACCGCGTCGAAGCCGACGCCGGCGAGCGCATCGAGCCCGTCCTTGAGGTTCGGCATCACCACCGCGGACGCGCCGGTGCGGGCGAGGTTGCGCGCGAGGAACGGGGCCTGGAACGGCGAATCGGCGACGATCAGCACCTTGCGCGCGGCGAGCACCGGGCGCGGCACGGCGGCGGGCTGATGCTCGGCCGCCGGCAGCGGCAGCACGACGCGGAAGGTCGAGCCGCGCCCGAGCTTCGATTCCGCCTCGATCCGCCCGCCCATCCGCAGGACGAGGCGGCGGGTGATGGCGAGGCCAAGGCCGGTGCCCTCGTGGCTGCGGCTGGCGCTGCCGTCGCCCTGCTCGAACTCCTCGAACAGCGATCCGACCCGGTCGTCGGCGATGCCCGGCCCGGTATCGGCGACCGCGAGCACGATCGCGCCGTCGGCCTGCGCCACGCTGACGCCGACGCCGCCGCCCTGCGTAAACTTCACCGCGTTGCCGACGAGATTGACCAGGATCTGCCGCACCCGGTCGCCGTCGCCGATCACCAGGCCCGGCACGCCGTCGGCGACGTCGAGGGCGATCTCGATGCCCTTGTCCTGGGCGCGCGGCGCCAGCAGCTCGACCACCGCCTCGGCGGTGGCGGAGACATCGAACGGCTCGGCGGCGAGGTCGATGCGGCCGGCCTCGATGCGGGAGAAGTCGAGGATGCCGTCGATCAGCGCCAGCAGCGCCTGCCCGCTGGTGCGCACCGCCTGGACGTAGGTGCGCTGCTCGCCGTCGAGGCTCGTGTCGAGGACGAGGTCGGCCATGCCGAGGATGCCGTTGAGCGGCGTGCGGAACTCGTGGCTGACGGTGGCGAGGAAGCGCGATTTGGCGACGCTAGCCGATTCGGCGCGCGACAGCGCCACGTCGAGGGCGCGGGCCGATTCGACCCGGCCGGTGACGTCGCGGCCGGCCCGCAGCCACTGGATCGGCTCGGATCCGCGGGCGACGGGCACCTCGACGAAGGCGAACCAGCGCGGCACGCCGTCGGCCGGCATCACCCGCGCCTCGCTCCGGCGCACGCCGTCCGGGCCGGTCTCGGCGCCGGCGGTCTCGAGCACCTGGAGATCGAGGGTCGCGCCGATCATCGCGAGCGGCGTCCGGTCGAACAGCGCGGCGTAGCCTTCGTTGGCGAAGGTGATGCGGCCGGCCGCGTCGCGCTGGACGATCACGTCGGTCGTGGCCTCGACCAGGGCGCGGTAGCGGTCCTCGCTCTCGGAGACCTGCCAGATCCGGTCGTGGAGGTCTTCGGCGTCGTCCAGGGCGCCCGCCCGCCCGCGCCGCGCCCAGGCGAAGGCGAGGCTGGCGATGGCGACGAGGAGCGCGAGCGCGACGACGAGGTCCCTGGGGTCCATGCGGATCTCCCCCGGCGTGACGCGTCCGGGCGGAGCGACCATCGCAGCAGAGGCTGAACGATGGGTTTGCAAGGGCGCTTAACCGGAGGTTGCGCCAATGGACGCGAGACCGCGTCAGCCCCCCGGGAAATCCGCCCCGAGGCTGGTCTCGCGCCAGGCCTCGATCTCGGCGAGCCGCGCCTTCAGCTTCGCGGTCACCGCATCGTAGCCCCAGGCGCCGAGGACGAGGTGGCGCGGCGGATCTTCGATCTCGGCGACATGGATCATCGCCTCCGCGGCGCGGGCCGGATCGCCGGCCTGGGTGCCGCTCTTCTCGGACGTCGCCGTGAGGCGGGCGCCGGCGGTCTCGGCGTAATCGGCGATCGCGCTCGGCGTCTGCTTCAGCGAGCGCCCGGCCCAGTCTGTGCGGAACGGGCCCGGCTCGATGCAGGTCACCTTGATGCCGAGCGGCGCGGTCTCGGCGGCGAGCGCGTCCGACCAGCCCTCGACCGCGTGCTTGCTCGCCGAATAGTAGCCGGACGCGGGAAACCCGATGAAGCCGGCCACCGAGGTGATGTTGAGGATGCGGCCGCTGCGCCGCGCCCGCATCCCGGGCAGCACCGCGCGGGTCAGCGCGAACAGGCCGAACACGTTGGCGTCGAACTGCGCGCGGATCTCGGCCTCGACCCCCTCCTCCACCGAGGCCTGGTAGCCGTAGCCGGCATTGTTCACGAGCACGTCGACCTGGCCGAACGCCGCGTGGGCGGCTGCGACCGCGGCGTCGACCTGGCCCTGGTCGGTGACGTCGAGGGCGAGCGCGAGGGCGCGGTCGCCGGACGATTCGGCGAGGTCGGCGACGCGGCCGAGGTCGCGGGCCGTCACCACCGCGCGCCAGCCGCGGGCGAGCACGGCGCGGGCGAGGTCGCGGCCGAAGCCGGTGGAGCAGCCGGTGATGAACCAGACGGGGGTGGTCATGGAAGCCATGCGGAGCGTCCCGTGCGCCCTGAGAACCGGGGCGATGCGTGAGGGGGTCGCGGGTCCGGCAGGGGCCGGGACACGCTGCGTCGTCACGCAGATAGAACGCGCCGACGCTCCGGCGACGGGGGAACCGTCGCCGGAGCGGAGGTCGGGCGGGCCTTGCGGCGCGGGATCACTGCACGGTGTAGCGGGCGTGGCCCTCGATGGCGCCGGCATGGTGCTGCACCGGCACCTGGGCCTGGCCGACGAAGTAGGCCTCGACCATCTCGCGCACCACCTCGGCGAGGTCCTCGGCGCGGGCGACGTCGAGCTGCAGGTCGCTGCCGACCGAGCGGCCGAGGCTCGCGGCGCAATGGGTCTTGGCGACGAGCTTCTCGGCGTAGGCCTGGCCGATGCCGGAGACCGAGATCAGGTTGCGGCCGCCGAGCTCGGGGCCGTACTTGATCACGATCCGCTGCTCGGGCTGCGAGGTGCCGCTGAGGACCGCGCGCAGGGTGACGAAGTCTTCCCTGTCGATCGCGCAATCCAGGCCGGTGATGCTGCCGTGCACGTTGTCGCGCTCGTCGAGCACCTCGGACATCAGGGTCAGGACGCCGAGCACCGGCTGGAGCGCGCGCGCGCCCTCGGCGAGCAGACGGCTGCGGAAGCCGTTCTCGCGGGCCTCGGAGGCCTCGAGGCTGGCGTGGAAGCGGTTCTTGATCTCGGAAGGATTGGTCATGGCGTGTCCTCGGATTCGATTGTCGATCTTTGGCGACCGTGATTCGAGACCTAGGGTTTTTCTTGATCTGCCACAATAGTGTGCAAAGTATTCCCGCCTGCCTGCACAATAGGCGGCTGGCGCGCGAACGTCCATGCCCGCTTTCGAGGCATACGCACCCGGCCGCCTCGCGCACGCGAGGACGGGCCGCCAAACCGCCTCCGCTTCACGGGCCGCCGCCGATGGTGTAGGCGCGGCACCAATCCCTCGGGCGATCCCGTCCGCCAACCCTTGATCGCTCCTCGATCCCTTCGCGATCTCCTTCTTCGACACCAGGAACGGACAGGCACCATGGCCGCCCGCATCGACGCCACCTTCGCCCGCTGCCGCGCGGAAGGCCGCGCCGCCCTCGTGACCTACGTGATGGCGGGCGATCCCGATCCCGAGACCTCGCTGAAGGTGCTGGAGGCGCTGCCGGCGTCGGGCGCCGACATCGTCGAGTTCGGCCTTCCCTTCACCGACCCGATGGCCGACGGCCCGGCGATCCAGGCCGCGGGCCTGCGGGCGCTCAAGGCCGGCCAGGGCGTGGCGAAGACGCTCGACCTCGTGCGCCGGTTCCGCGCCGGCAACGCCGAGACGCCGGTGATCCTGATGGGATACTTCAACCCGATCCACACCTACGGCGTCGCGCGCTTCCTCGACGACGCGTCGGCGGCCGGCATCGACGGGCTGATCGTGGTCGACCTGCCGCCGGAGGAGGACGACGAGCTCTGCCTGCCGGCTTTGGCCAAAGGCCTCGCCTTCATCCGGCTGGCGACGCCGACCACCGACGAGCGCCGCCTGCCGGCCGTGCTCGCGAACACCGCGGGCTTCGTCTACTACGTGTCGATCAACGGCATCACCGGGACGGCGACGCCGGATTTCGCCGCGGTCGGCACCGCGGTCGGGCGCATCCGCCGCCACACGGCCTTGCCGGTGGTGGTCGGCTTCGGCGTGAGGACCGGGGCGCATGCCGCGGCCATCGCCAAGGGCGCCGACGGCGTCGTCGTCGGCTCGGCGCTCGTCGACGCGCTGCATCGGACGCTCGACGGCGCGGGCCAGGCCACCGGCGGCAGCGTCGAGGCGGTCTCGACGCTGGTGCGCGAGCTCGCCGCCGGGGTGCGCTCGGCCTCGGCCCGCGCGGCCTGACGCCGACGGCACTGGCCGACCGGGGCACCGGCCCCGATATGCAAGCCTGAGCTACGCGGGGCCGATCGACGATGTCGGCCCGATCGAACCGGACGGGCGCTTCATGATGGTCGAACCGATGAACTGGATCTCGGAGGTCGTGCGCCCCAAGATCAAGACCCTGTTCAAGCGCGAGACGCCCGAGAACCTCTGGGTGAAATGCCCGGATACCGGGCAGATGGTGTTCCACAAGGAAGTCGAGGGGAACCACTGGGTCATCCCCGGCTCCGAGCACCATCTCAAGATGAGCGCGAGCGCGCGGCTCAAGATGATGTTCGACGAGGGCACCTGGATCGACGTGCCGCTGCCGGAGGTCGCCGTCGACCCGCTCAAGTTCCGCGACGAGAAGCGCTACGCCGACCGCCTCAAGGAGGCGCGCACCAAGACCGGGATGCAGGATGCGTTCAAGGTCGGGTTCGGCCGGGTCGGCGGCCAGCCGATGCCGCTGGCGGTCCAGGACTTCGCGTTAATGGGCGGCTCGCTCGGGATGGCGGCGGGCGAGGCCTTCATCCGCGGCGCGGAGACGGCGCTGGAGAAGCGCACGCCCTACGTGATGTTCGCGGCCTCGGGCGGCGCGCGGATGCAGGAGGGCATCCTCTCGCTGATGCAGATGCCGCGGACCACCGTGGCGATCCGGCGCCTGCGCGCGGCAAGGCTTCCCTACGTCGTCGTGCTGACCAACCCGACGACCGGCGGCGTCACCGCCTCCTACGCGATGCTCGGCGACGTGCACCTGGCCGAGCCCGGCGCCTTGATCTGCTTCGCCGGCCCGCGCGTCATCGAGCAGACCATCCGGGAGAAGCTGCCCGACGGCTTCCAGCGCGCCGAGTACCTGCTCGAGCATGGCATGCTCGATCAGGTCGTCCACCGCCACGCGCTGAAGGACACCATCGTGCGGATCTGCGGCCTGCTGATGAACGTGAGCCCGCCCGCCGCGCCGGCGCCGGCCGCATCCGCACCGATCCTCGAACCCGCCTGACGCGCCGCACGCCTATGGATTCCTCCGATGCGCTGATGGCGCGATTCCTGGCCCTGCACCCGCGCACGATCGACCTGTCGCTCGGCCGGATCCAGAGCCTGCTCGCGCGCCTGAACCACCCCGAGCGCCGGCTGCCGCCCGTGATCCACGTCGGCGGCACCAACGGCAAGGGCTCGACCATCGCGTTCATGCGGGCGATCCTGGAGGCCGGGGGCCTGGCCGCGCACGTCTACACCTCGCCCCACCTCGTGCGCTTCCACGAGCGCATCCGGCTCGGCGGCATCGGCGGCGGCCACTACGTCCCGGAGGACCGGCTCGCCGAGGCCTTCGCGCGCTGCGAGGCCGCCAACGCGGGCGACCCGATCACGGTGTTCGAGATCACCACCGCGGCGGCGCTGCTGCTGTTCTCCGAGGCGCCGGCCGACGTCTTGCTGCTCGAGGTGGGCTTGGGCGGCCGCGTGGACGCGACCAACGTGATCGACACGGTCGCGGCGGCGGTCGTCACGCCGATCGGGCGCGACCACGCCGAGTATCTCGGCGACACCGTCGAGCTGGTGGCGATCGAGAAGGCCGGCATCTTCAAGCGCGGCTGCCCGGCGGTGATCGCGGCCCAGGACTACGCCGAGGCGGACGCGGTGCTGTGCCGCCGCGCCGCGGCGGTCGGCGCCACGCCGGTCTGGGTCGGCAACCAGGATTTCTCGGTCCACGAGGACAGCGGCCGCCTCGTCTACCAGGACGAGACGGACCTGTTCGATCTGCCGCGCCCCAAGCTCGTCGGCCGCCACCAGTTCACCAATGCCGGCACCGCCATCGCGGCTTTGCGGGCGGCGGGCTTTGGCGACATCGGCGTCGGCGCGGTGGAAGCCGGCCTGCGCAACGTCGACTGGCCGGGCCGGATGCAGCGCCTCGCCCGCGGACGGCTGGCGGCCCTGGTGCCGCCCGGCTCCGAGCTCTGGCTCGACGGCGGCCACAACATCGACGGCGGACGCATCCTCGCGACGGCGCTGGCCGACCTCGGCGAGCGCAGCGACGTGCCGCTGGTCCTGATCGTCGGCCTGCTCGGCACCAAGGACGCGGAGGGCTTCCTGCGCCACTTCGTCGGGCTGGCGCGCGCGCTGATCGCGGTGCCGATCGCCGGATCGATGGCGGCGCGGCCCGCCGAGGAGGTCGAGGAGATCGCGACCCAGGTCGGCCTCAGCGCGCGGATCGCGCCGAGCATCGAGGCGGCGCTGACCATGGTCGCCGACATCGCCTTCGAGCAGCCGCCGCGGATCCTGATCTGCGGCTCGCTCTACCTCGTCGGCGCCGTCCTGACCGCCAACGGCACGCCGCCGACCTGACCTTGCGTTGATCTGCGGTAAACCTCAGACTTATTTTGCTGCACAGCACACGCGATCGGCGCAACAATGCAGACACCAGGCAGCTGTGGCCCGGATGTTACATCTTGGCCGTGGGAAATCACTTATCCTCAGCATCGATCGGGCAACACGCTGGGGATCAAAAAAACATGAAAACGCTTCTGACGTCATTGGCCGCCTTCACGGCGCTCACCGCCGCCGCTTCGGCCGCCGACCTGCCGCGCCGCGCGCCTCCGCCGGTGTTCACGCCGGTGCCGGTCTTCACCTGGACCGGTTTCTACTTCGGTATCAACGCCGGCTACGGCTTCGATGCGAACGACCGCTCCGGCGCGACCGTCGTGAACGTGGCTCCGGGCACCGCCGTCGCGGCCGCCGTCCCGACCCAGATCGCCTTCGGCGGCTCGAACTCCACCGACGGGTTCACCGGCGGTGGCCAGGTCGGCTACAACTACCAGTTCACCCCGGGCTCCGGCGTCGTGATCGGTATCGAGGCGGACGCCCAGTACGTCGACTTCGGCCGCAACCGGAACCGCTACGTCGTCACCCCCGGGTTCGCCCTCGCGCCCGGCGTCCAGGCGTTCAGCCCGAACGGCATCTCCAGCCTCGACTTCTTCGGCACCGTGCGCGGCCGCATCGGTTACGCGGTCGACAAGGCCCTGTTCTACGGCACCGGCGGCTTTGCCTACGGTGCCGGCGGTGGCCGCGAGTTCGGCCTGCCGAACAGCAGCCGTGACGATTTCCGGACCGGCTGGACCGCCGGCGGCGGCGTCGAGTACGCCCTCCCGACCGACTCGTTCCTGAACTTCTTCCGCTCGTCGGCCGTGACGGTGAAGGTCGAAGCCCTCTACGTGAACCTCGATCAGAACAACCGTCTGAACGGCGCTTACGCCACCAACGCCGCCGGCGCCGTGTTCTTCGCTCCGGGCTACGTCGCCCGCCGCAACGACACCGAGTTCGCCGTCGTCCGCGCCGGCCTGAACTACAAGTTCGGCTCCTACTAGGATCCGACCTCCGACCCACGGGCCGCTCAGAGCCCGGGGTCGGCTCCGATCATTCGAATTGGGTTTCGAAACGCGAGAAAGCCCGGCCTCACGGCCGGGCTTTCTTTTTGCGCGCACCGTCCGACGCACCGAAAAAACCGACGCGCACGAAAAAGCCCGCCTCCGTGAGGAGGCGGGCTCGTCCTGATCGGTCGCCGCGTCAGGCGCTGGCGGTCTGCGCGCTGATCCAGCGGGACAGGTCGCCCTTCGGCGCCGCGCCGACCTTCTGATCGACCCGCTCGCCGTTCTTGAACAGCAGCAGCGTCGGGATCGAGCGGATGCCGTACTGCGAGGCGATGCCGGGATTCTCGTCCACGTTCACCTTCGCGATCTTCACGCGGCCCTGCATGTCGGACGCGATCTCCTCGAGCGCCGGACCGATCTGCCGGCAGGGACCGCACCACTCCGCCCAGAAATCCACGACCACGGGCTCGACGGACTTGAGGACGTCCTGCTCGAAGCTCGCGTCGGTCACTTTCACCGTCGCCATCGGAAAATACCCTTCTCAAGGACCGCGCGAGCGCCTGCAGCAGGCCGCCCGCCGATCGGTGAAGGAAGAATTGGCGACCCGCCGTGCTGCGGTCAAGGCGGTCGACCGGACCGCATGCCGGCTGCCCACCCGGTTCATGGCGATTCGGTCCGCAGCGCAGCGGACGCGGCGGCTCCGGCCGTCCCGCGCTCGCTTTGGCGGCGCCCCCGCCCCATGTGACCGAGGACGCCAGACCGATGCCGCGCGTGCGGCCGACCCGATCCAGGAGGATTCTTGACGGTGACAGGATTTTTGCAGGTGCCGCGCTTCCGATCCCTCGCGCTCGCCACCGTGGCGGCGGTCGCGCTGGCACCGGGTGCCTTCGCCGAGGACAGCGCCGCCCAGCGGCCGTCCCGTATCGAGGGCGACGCCTTCAGCGCGCCCGCGGCGAAGAGCGCCGGCGACACCCCCGCCGAGACCGCCCCGCCGAACACCGGCTACAAGCCGCTGCTGCCGAACCAGACCCGCGCCCCGAAGCCGGCGGACGCCACGAAGGTCGAGGTCGCGACGGTCGCGAAGGGGCTGGCGAGCCCGTGGGCGATGGAGTTCCTGCCGGACGGCCGGATGATCGTCACCGAGAAGGCCGGAAAAATCCGGATCGTGTCCAAGGACGGCACCGTCGGCCCGGCGATCGCCGGCGTGCCGAAGGTCGACGCGCGCGGCCAGGGCGGCCTGCTCGACATCGCCCTGAGCCCCGGCTTCGCCACCGACGGGCTGGTGTTCTTCAGCTACAGCGAGCCCCGCGACAAGGGCAACGGCACCACCGTGGCGAAGGCCAAGCTCGTCCAGGACGGCAAGGGCGGGGCGAAGCTCGACGACGTGAAGGTCGTCTTCCGGCAGATGCCGACTTACGACGGCGACAAGCATTTCGGCTCGCGCCTGGTCTTCGCCGCCGACGGCAAGCTGTTCGTCACCGTGGGCGAGCGCTCCGACAAGGCGACGCGCGTCCAGGCCCAGGACCTCGCCAGCGGCCTCGGCAAGGTGTTCCGCATCGACGCCGACGGCCAAGCCCCCAAGGACAACCCGTTCTACGGCAGCGACAAGGCCAAGCCCGAGATCTGGTCCTACGGCCACCGCAACGTCCAGGCGGCGGCGCTCGACGGCCAGGGCCGGCTCTGGACCGTGGAGCACGGGCCCCGCGGCGGCGACGAGCTCAACCGTCCGCGGCCCGGCCTCAACTACGGCTGGCCGGTCGCCACCTACGGCATCGAGTATTCCGGCGAGCCCCTCGGCGAGGGCGTGACCCAGGCCGCCGGCACGGTGCAGCCGGTCTATTACTGGGATCCGGTGATCGGGCCGTCGGGCATGGCGCTCTACACCGGCACGCTGTTTCCCGCCTGGACGGACGACTTCCTCGTCGGGGGCCTCGTCAGCGAGGGGATCGTGGTGCTGAAGCGCGACGGCGACAAGGTCGTCACCGAGGAGCGCGTTCCCCTCGACGCCCGCATCCGCGACGTGCGCGTCGGCCCCGACGGCGCGGTCTACGCCGTCACCGACGGCCCGGACGGACGGATCCTGAAGCTGACGCCGAAGGCCAACGCGGGCTGAGCGGTCGAACGCCGGCCGGACGCACGCATCCGGTTCAACCGCCCGCGGGTCTTCCCTCCCCCCTTAAGCGGGGGAGGGAGAATGCGGCAGCTCCCCCCCCCAACACGACGAGCAGGCACATCACCTCCGCCGCTCCACGTTCACCTAGAACGTGGCCCCCAGCGTCTTCGCGGCGTGGGGGAACCAGCACAGCGCGTGGAGCCCGCCGCGCTCGCTGCGGCCCGGCGGCTCTCCGGCATCGCGCCCTACTTCGCTGATGCGGATGCGTCGGCGGATGGTCGCCTGCCAGTCGGCGGGCTGCCGGTGGTCGCCTTCCCCAACAGCCACCCCGTCTACGCGCTGACCTGGTTCACCCTCGCGGCGATGACGCTGGGGGCCGCGAGCTACGTGAACGTGGGGCGGCGGGGGTGAGGGGCCGGCTCGCCGGGTTCGGGGGGGGAGCTGCCGGATTCTTCCTCCCCCGCTTAAGGGGGGAGGGAAGACCCGCGGGCGGTT
>NZ_JAKSYF010000095.1:0-30969 GCF_022829745.1 Methylobacterium sp. E-016 | reverse complement strand
GGCGAAGATCGCGTTCTGCGGCGAGACACCGACGACGGTGGCGCCGCGGTTGTCGTTGGCATCGAAGCCGTAGCCGGCATTGATACCGAAGTACGCGCCCGTCCAGGTGAACACCGGAACCGGGGTGAACACCGGCGGCGGAGCGCGACGCGGAAGGTCGGCGGCGGACGCGACGGCGGTGAGGCCGGCGAGAACGGTGGTGGCGAGGAGAAGGCTCTTCATTTTTTTCCAGGTCCTGGTTGGCAAAGCCGAGTTTGTTCTAAGCCGGGTTGCCCGCTCGGTCTGTCGCTTTCCTGCAACAAGCTCGCTCAGATGACCCGGAAGCGGTCAACGAAAGATGAAGGTTACGCCCGGCTTACGCGATGTCGTTCGCAGGTGTGTCTTGGCGCACATGGTCCGGCAGGAAAGATCAGGGTTCGCCCCACGCCTCGTTCTGTTGTCCGGGATTCACGATCGATTTACCGAAGACCGGAGCCGTGCTTATCATATGTCATGACCCTGCTCGGGCGGTGGCATTTTATTTCCTCCCTCGGAAGCCGTTGCGGCCGTAAGGCGAAGATTAACCATGAGCCTTCACCGTCGATCTCCGCGAGGGGCCGGAATTCGGCGGAAAGGTGCGCGATGAGCGAAGACATCGGGTCGGCGAAGTCGCACGGCATCCTGCGCTGGACGATCCAGACCACCGGCGTCGCCGCGATCGTCGCCCTCGCGGCAGCCCATCACTTCGCGCGGGCCGATCGGAACGCCGAGCCGACCCGTATGGCTCAGGCGACGTCGAGGGGGACGATCGCCGATCCGGAGACGACCGGCTCGATCGCGCAGGGCGTTCGCGCCGTGAGGCTCGATCCCTGCAACCTCCCCTCGGGCATGCGAGGCCTCCGCCCATAAGGGGCAGTCTTCGCGGCTTTCGGAGGGGGAAACCCCGGCTCGTCCGGGTGCATCAGATTGACAAGTGGTTGCAAGGGCCTAAGTGTCCCGCGCACTCGCAGGCGCGGCGGGCCGTCGACCCGACCGGCCGTCGCTGCCGTCGCCGCGACGATGTCCTCCGCGCCGGCCCTGCCCGACCCCGCGCGCAACGGTTCTCAAAAGATTATGTCATTTGCCGATCTCGGATTGAGCGACAAGGTCCTCCAGGCCGTCACCGCCGCCGGCTATACGGAACCGACGCCGATCCAGAGCCAGGCGATCCCGCACGTGCTCGCCCGGCGCGACGTCCTGGGCATCGCGCAGACCGGCACCGGCAAGACGGCCGCGTTCACCCTGCCGATGCTGACCATGCTCGAGAACGGGCGGGCGCGGGCGCGGATGCCGCGGACGCTGATCCTCGAGCCGACCCGCGAGCTGGCGGCGCAGGTGGTCGAGAATTTCGATCGCTATGGCACCAACCACAAGCTCAACGTCGCCCTGATCATCGGCGGCGTCTCCTTCGCCGACCAGGACGCCAAGCTGACCCGGGGCACCGACGTGCTGATCGCGACGCCGGGGCGCCTGCTCGACCATTTCGAGCGCGGCAAGCTGCTGCTCAGCGGCGTCGAGCTCCTGGTCATCGACGAGGCCGACCGCATGCTCGACATGGGGTTCATCCCCGACATCGAGCGCATCGTGAAGATGGTGCCGTTCACCCGCCAGACGCTGTTCTTCTCCGCGACCATGCCGCCGGAGATCGAGCGGCTCGCCGACATCTTCCTGCACAATCCCGAGCGGATCGAGGTGGCGCGCGCCGCCTCCACCGCCTCGACCATCGTGCAGCGTCTGGTCGCGACCTCGTCGGACGGCAGCGCCAAGCGCGAGCGCCTGCGCAAGCTGATCCGCGGCGAGGCCGACCTGAAGAACGGCATCATCTTCTGCAACCGCAAGCGCGACGTCGCGCTGCTGCAGAAGTCGCTGGTGAGCCACGGCTTCGATGCCGCCGCGCTTCATGGCGACATGGACCAGCGCTCGCGCACCACCGCCCTCGATGCCTTCCGCGGCGGCGAGACGGCCTTGCTGGTCGCGAGCGACGTCGCGGCGCGCGGCCTCGACATCCCCGCGGTGAGCCATGTCTTCAACTTCGACGTTCCGAACCATCCCGAGGATTACGTCCACCGCATCGGCCGCACCGGCCGCGCCGGCCGCTCGGGAGCGGCCTTCACCCTGGTCAGCCGCAGCGACGACCGCTCGCTCCAGGCGATCGAGTCGCTGATCGGGCAGCCGATCCCGTGGATGGACGGGGACCTCGACACCGCCGCGCCGAGCCAGGAAGGCACCGACGAGGGCGAGACGCGCACCCGCCATCGCGGACGCGCCGGCGATTCCGCGCGACGCGGCCGAAAGGTCCCCGCCGAGGCCGAGGCGCCGCGGGAGGCGCGGTCGTCGCGTGGACGGAGGGATTCCGTCAAGACGGAGCCTTTCGCCAACCTAGAGTCCGACTCGGTCGCGGAGACCTCGCCTCGGCGCGAGCCTCAGCGGCGACCGGACGAGGCGCGGCGGGAGGCACCGCGCCGTCCGGCAGCCGAGGCGCGTCCGCGCCCCGAGCGAACTCCCGCCCCCGCGGCTCGCCCTCCGCAGGAGCGGTCGCGCGACGAGCGCGGCTATGGGCGCCGCCGCGACGAGGACGGCGATACGCCCGTCGGTCTCGGCGAGCACGTTCCGGCCTTCATGCTGCGGCCGGCGGTGATCAAGAAGCAGGATTGAGCCGCAGATCGCGACCTCGGCCTTAACCCTCCGTCCACGCTCCTTAAGGTAGCTTGCGGCGTCCGACCCGAACGCCGACGCGACGGGGCGGCGATGGACGATGGGGATCGGATGAGCGAAGGGCTTTATGCCGACCGCGATCGCAGCTTCGCCCTGGCGCGCCGCGCCCAGGAGCTGATGCGCGATTACGGGCCCTCGGCGACACCGCGGGCCTACGCTGTCTGGTACACCTACGTCTCCGGCGATCAGCCGCTGATGAACGACGCGATCAAGCGTCTCACCGCGACGAACGCGGGATTGTCCGCCTCGGACGTCGACGATCTCTACGACAGCTATCTCGGCGGCTCGCGCTACGTCACGGCCGCCGGAGAGACCGGCGCGACGATGCTGACCGAGATCGAGGGCGTCATGGAGATGCTCGACCTCTCGCTCGGCTCGGCCGCGCAGTACGGCGAGTCGTTGCGCGCTCTGAGCCACGACCTCTCCGTCTCGACGCTGAACCGAGCGCGCCTGCGCGAGATCGTGGCCACCCTGGTCGCGACGACGCGGGAAGTCGCCTCGAACAACCGGACCCTCGAGGCGCGGATGCGGGAAAGCCGCACCGAGGTCGAATCCCTGCGCGAGAAGCTCGAGGCGACGCGGATCGAGAGCCTGACGGATCCCCTGACCGGGCTGGCGAACCGCAAGCATTTCGAGGAGATGCTGCACAAGGCGCTCGATCGCGCCTCGCTCGACACGTCCTCGAGCCTCGTCGTGCTCGACATCGATTTCTTCAAGCGCTTCAACGACCTCTACGGCCACCTCACCGGCGATCAGGTGCTGCGCCTGGTCGCCGTCGTCATGCGGGAAAGCGTCGAGAAGGGCGCGATGCTCGCCCGTTTCGGCGGCGAGGAGTTCGGCATCCTGCTGCCCGGCACGAACCGGGAAACGGCCTACGCCATCGCGGAGAAAGTCCGAACCAGCGTGATGGGCCGGGAGCTGATCAAGCGCTCGACCGGGGAATCGCTCGGGAAGGTCACGATCTCGCTCGGCGTGGCGTGCTACCGCCGCGGCGACACGCCGGTCTCGTTGCTGGAGCGTGCGGACCTGTGCATGTTCGCCGCCAAGCGCGCCGGCCGCAACCGCACGCTCGACGATGCGACCACGGCGGACCTCGTCGCCGCGGTCGCCTGATCGCGGGTTCAGGCCGAGGCGAGCAGCCGCTCCGGGCCGACCGGCGTGATCGCGACGGACTCGCCGCAGCCGCAGGCCGAGGTCTGGTTCGGGTTGTTGAACACGAACTGCGAGGCGAGCTTGCTGGACTGGAAGTCCATCTGCGTGCCGAGCAGGAACAGCAGCGCCTTCGGATCGACGAAGACCTTCACGCCGCGATCCTCGACCATGTCCTCGCCGGGCTTGCGATCCTCGGCATATTCCATCGTGTAGGACATCCCTGCGCAGCCGCCGTTCTTCACGCCGACCCGCAGGCCCGCGATCGGCCGGTCGGCGTCGGCGATGATCGCCTTGATGCGGTCGGCTGCCGCATCCGTCAGCGACATGACCTTGAAACTCGTGGACATCGGTGTCTCTCCGGCAGCCGGGTTCAAGGCCCGGGCGGTTGAGGGTGCGCGTACGGTCTTAAGATAAGGATCGCGCGGAGCACGGTCCATACCGCTCGGTGACGCTCACCACATGTCGAGGGCGACGCGGGCCTCGTCGGACATGCGGCTCTGATCCCACGGCGGATCGAACACCATCGTCACCGCGCAGGATTGGACGCCCGGGACCTTGGCGACCGCATCCTCGACCCAGCCCGGCATCTCGCCGGCGACCGGGCAGCCCGGAGCCGTCAGCGTCATGTCGATCGCGACCTTGCGGTCGTCGTCGATGTCGACCTTGTAGATCAGGCCGAGCTCGTAGATGTCGGCTGGGATCTCGGGATCGTAGACCGACTTCAGCGCGGCCACGATATCGTCGGTCAGCCGGTCGAGCTCGGCGGGCGGCACGCCCTCGGCTCCGGCGACCTTCGGCGTGTTGGCGCCTCCGGTGATCGTCGCGTCGCTGCTCATGCTCATCTCCTCATCGGGCCACCGCGACAGGGGGGCGACCCAGTCCAAACGCTCAGGCGAACATCATCTCGGCGCGGGCGAGCGCCTCGGCCAGCACGTCGATCTCGGCCTGGGTATTGTACATCCCGAACGAGGCGCGGCAGGTCGAGGTGACGCCGAAGCGGGTGAGCAGCGGCATCGCGCAATGCGTGCCGGCCCGGACCGCGACGCCCGAACGGTCGATCACCGTCGCGATGTCGTGGGCATGGGCGCCCTTCATCTCGAAGGCGATGACGCCGCCCTTGCCCTTCGCGGTGCCGATCTGCCGGATCGCATTCATCGCGCCGAGCCGTTCCTGGGCATAGGCGGTGAGCGCGGCCTCGTGCGCCGCGATCTTGTCGCGCCCGACCGACATCATGAACTCCAGCGCCGCGCCGAGGCCGACGGCCTCGACGATCGCCGGCGTGCCCGCCTCGAACCGATGCGGCGGATCGTTGTAGGTGATCGCCTCCTGGCTGACCGTGCGGATCATCTCACCGCCGCCCTGGTAGGGCGGCAGGCGCTCCAGCCATTCCTTCTTGCCGTAGAGCACGCCGATCCCGGTCGGGCCGTAGACCTTGTGACCGGTGAAGACGAAGAAGTCGCAATCGAGCGCCCGCACGTCGACCGGCTGATGCACCGCGCTCTGCGCGCCGTCGAGCAGCACCGGCACGCCGTGGGCGTGGGCGATGCGGACGATCTCGGCCGCCGGCGTGACCGTGCCCAGCACGTTCGACATCTGCGTGATCGCGACCATCTTGGTGCGCGGCGTGAACAGCTTCTCGTAGTCCTCGACGAGGAAGTTGCCCTCGTCGTCGACCGGCGCCCACTTGATGACGGCCCCGCGGCGTTCGCGCAGGAAGTGCCAGGGCACGATGTTGGAATGGTGCTCCATGATCGAGAGGATGATCTCGTCCCCCTCCCCGATCATCCCGGCCCAGCCCATCGACGCGGCCACGAGGTTGTAGGCCTCGGTGGCGTTGCGGGTGAAGATGATCTCGTCGGTCGACGCGGCATTCAGGAACTGCCGCGTGGTCTCGCGGGCACCCTCGAACCCCTCGGTCGCGGCGTTGGCCATGAAGTGCAGGCCGCGATGGACGTTGGCGTAGCCGCTCTCCATGCAGGTGACCATCGCGTCGATCACCGCGCGCGGCTTCTGCGACGAGGCGGCGTTGTCGAGGTAGACCAGCGGCTTGCCGTAGACTTTTTCCGACAGGATCGGGAATTGCGCCCGGATCGCCTCGACGTCGTAGGTAGGCTGGCGGAGAGGAGCGTTCATGGTGTCGGCCTCGAACCGGCGGTCTTTCGCAAGCATCGCCCCTCCAACCTGCAGCCTCGTCCAGAGGTGCCGAAGCGAAGCGGAGGCCTCGACGGAGGTCTCCAGAGATAGTGCGACCCCTCGTCCCCTCCTTCGAGGCCCACCGATGTGGGCGCCTCAGGATGAAGTTCTGGGAGGGATCGCGGTCACATCACCCATTTTCCAGGATGCACGCGACCGGGGCCGATCACCCCCGCGAGGCCAGCCAAGCCTCGATCTCGCCGATGAGCGCCGCGCGGGCGCCCTCGTGCGTGACCGACTCCACCGCTTCGCCGACGAAGGCCTGCACCAGCAGGCTCTCGGCGATCGGCTTCGGCAGGCCGCGGGCCATGAGGTAGAACAGCAGGTCCTGGTGCGGGGCGCCGCAGGTGGCTCCGTGGCCGCAGGCGACGTCGTCGGCGAAGATCTCGAGTTCCGGCTTGTTCATCATCTGCCCCTCGTCGGAGAGGAGCAGGCAATCGGACTTCATCTTGCCGTCGGTCTTCTGCGCGATCTGGCGGACGATGATCTTGCCCTGGAACACGCCGGTGGCGTCGCCGTCGATCACCGTCTTGAACATCTCGCGGCCGACGCCGCCGACCGCAGCATGGTCGGCCAGCAGCGTGGAGTCGGCGAGTTGCCCGTCGCCGAGCATCGCCGCGCCGTTGACGACCGCGTTCACGTTCTCGCCGGCCACGTGCATGTAGATCTGGTGGCGCGACAGCACGGCGCCGGTGACGAGGTTCACCGTCTCCAGCCTCGACTCGTCGTCGAGCCGCACGCTGATGGTCGAGAGCGCGATCGCCTTGTCGCCCTCGCGGTTGATCCGCGCGTGCCGGAAGGCGGCATGCTTGCCGACATGGACGTCGAGGGCGTCGTTCGGCTGGTAGGTCAGCCCGTTCGGGCCCTCGTGCGTCTCGAGCAAGGTGAACTCGGCGCCGTCGGCGACCTCGACCAGAACGCGCGTCGCGGTGGAGAAGCCCTCCGCCCCGGCGCCGACGAAGCGCAGGTGCAGCGGGGTCTCGACCTTGGCGCCGGCCTCCACCGAGATCAGCGCGCCGTCGGCGAGGAAGGCGGTGTTCAGCTGATAGATCGGGTTCTCGCGGGCCTGCGCCACCGGCGCAAGGTTCTTCAGGCGCGCATCGCCCCGGCTCAGGGCCTCGTTCAGCGGCGATACCGAGACGCCGGCGGGCACGCGATCGAGATCGGACAGCTCGCGGATCAGGTGCCCGTTGACGAAGGTCAGGCGCACCGCCTTGACCGCCGAGAACGCGGTCGCGGCGGCGACGGCGGACGTGGCGAGGTCGAGCGCCGGCGTCTCGGCCGGCGGCGCGGCTTCCTGCATCGCGGCACGCAGGTCGGTGTACTTGAACGCCTCGACGCGGCGGCTCGGCAGGCCGGCGGCCTCGAAGAAGCGGAACGCCTCCTCGCGGGAGATCGCGGTTTCGCTGCCGAACCCCTTGCGGGCGGTCTCGAACAGGGTCGAGAGACCGGTCTCGGCGCTGGTGCGGAGATTGGCGATGTCGGCCATGAGCTTACGCAGCCTCGTTGGTGCGGTACTCGGCGTAGCCGGAGGCCTCGAGTTCCTTGGCGAGCTCCTTGCCGCCGGTCTTCACGATCAGGCCCTTCGACATGACGTGCACGGTGTCGGGCACGATGTAGTCGAGCAGGCGCTGGTAGTGGGTGATGACCAGGAACGAGCGGCCCTGCGCGCGCAGGGCGTTGACGCCCTCGGAGACGATGCGCAACGCGTCGATGTCGAGGCCGGAATCCGTCTCGTCGAGCACGCAGAACTTCGGCTGCAGGAGCGCCATCTGCAGGATCTCCATGCGCTTCTTCTCGCCGCCGGAGAACCCGACGTTGAGGGCGCGGCGGAGCATGTCCTTGTTGATCTCAAGCTTCTCGGCCGCCGCGTTGACCTGGCGGATGAAGTCCGGGGTCGCGATCTCGGCCTCGCCGCGGGCGCGGCGCTGGGCGTTGAGGCAGGCCTTGAGGAAGGTCATCGTGCCGACGCCCGGGATCTCCAGCGGATACTGGAAGGCGAGGAACACGCCGGCCGCGGCGCGCTCATCCGCGCCCATCTCCAGCACGTTCTGGCCGTCGAGCAGGATCTCGCCGTCGAGGACCTCGTAGTCCTCCTTGCCGGCGATGACGTAGGAGAGCGTCGACTTGCCGGAGCCGTTCGGCCCCATGATCGCGGCGACCTCGCCGTCGTTCACGGTGAGGTTCAGGCCGTTGAGGATGCGGTTGTCCTCGATCTGCACGACGAGGTTCTTGATTTCGAGCATGTTCGCGTAGTCCCGAAGATGGTGTGCGACGGTATCGCCCTGCGGTCCCGTCAGAGAAATTTTTGAAGCGCTGCGATCACGGTGACGACGGCCGCGATGATCGCCCCGAGCTTTACGGTCATTCGGAGTTCGAGTTCGCGCAGCGAACCGTCGATCCCCGCCTTCAACGCCTTGAGGTCCAACCTCAGCGTCTTCTCCATATCCGCCAAATCCGCCTTGGTCGCGGAATCGGCGATGATCATGTCGCGTGCCGGTTCGGCGCGCGCGACGGCCTGCTCGCGTCCGACACCCACCTGTTCGAGCCGTTGGGTGAACTGCAGGGTGTCGAACGCGAAGGCCATGGCGTGTTGCCTACCCCACCGAGCCTTCGAGGCTGATCGAGATCAGCTTCTGAGCCTCGACGGCGAACTCCATCGGCAACTGCTGCAGCACGTCGCGGACGAAGCCGTTGACGATGAGCGCGGTCGCCTCCTCCTCGGAAAGGCCGCGTTGCAGGCAGTAGAACTTCTGGTCCTCGGAGATCTTCGAGGTGGTGGCCTCGTGCTCGAACACCGCGGACGCGTTCTTCGACTCGATGTAGGGCACGGTGTGCGCCCCGCACTGGTCGCCGATCAGCAGGCTGTCGCAATTGGTGAAGTTGCGCGCGTTCGAGGCCTTCTTGTGCGCCGAGACGAGGCCGCGATAGGTGTTCTGCGAGCGGCCCGCCGAGATGCCCTTCGAGATGATCCGGCTGGTGGTGTTCTTTCCCAGATGGATCATCTTGGTGCCGGAATCGACTTGCTGCATGCCGTTCGACACCGCGATCGAGTAGAACTCGCCGCGGGAATTGTCGCCGCGCAGGATGCAGGACGGGTACTTCCAGGTGATCGCCGAGCCGGTCTCGACCTGCGTCCACGAGATCTTCGAGTTGTCGCCGCGGCAATCGCCGCGCTTGGTCACGAAGTTGTAGATGCCGCCCTTGCCTTCGTTGTCGCCCGGGTACCAGTTCTGGACGGTCGAGTACTTGATCTCGGCGTCCTCCAGGGCGACGAGCTCGACCACCGCGGCGTGCAGCTGGTTGTCGTCGCGCTTCGGGGCGGTGCAGCCCTCGAGATACGAGACGTAGGAGCCCTTGTCGGCGATGATCAGCGTGCGCTCGAACTGGCCGGTGTCGCGCTCGTTGATGCGGAAGTAGGTCGACAGCTCCATCGGGCAGCGCACGCCCGGCGGGATGTAGACGAACGAGCCGTCCGAGAAGACGGCCGAGTTCAGCGTCGCGAAGAAGTTGTCGGTCACCGGCACGACCGAGCCGAGGTACTTCCTGACGAGGTCCGGGTACTCACGGATCGCCTCCGAGATCGGCATGAAGATCACGCCGGCCTTCGACAGCTCGGCCTTGAACGTCGTCGCGACCGAGACCGAGTCGAACACGGCGTCCACGGCGACGCGGCGCTCGGGGGCGATGCCCTCCAGCACCTCGACCTCGCGGAGCGGGATGCCGAGCTTCTCGTAGGTCTTCAGGATCTCGGGGTCGATCTCGTCGAGCGACATCGCCGCCGGACGCTTCGGCGCGGCGTAGTAGTAGATGTTGTTGTAGTCGACCTTGTCGTAGGCGACGCGGGCCCAGTCCGGCTCCTGCATGGTCTGCCAGCGCTTGTAGGCGTCGAGCCGCCAAGCGAGCATCCACTCCGGCTCGTCCTTCTTGGCCGAGATGAAGCGCACCACATCCTCGGAGATGCCCTTCTCGGACTTCTCCATCTCGATGGTGGTCTCGAAGCCGTACTTGTACTGGTCGAGGTCGATCGAGCGGACCCGATCGATGGTTTCCTGCACGGCAGGCATCAGCGTCTCCTAAGCATCGCCGGTTTCAAGGACCGGAGGCTTCCATGTGAGATGGCGTCGGCGCGGCGCTCAGGCCGCAAGCCCTCGCCGTCTATATAGGGTCTCGACGACCCGTTCGAAGGCACCGAGGAAGCGCGCAGTGTCGCCCTCCCCCGTATTCCAGCCGAGGCTGACGCGTAGCGCCCCCGCGGCCAGCGCAGGGCTCACGCCCATCGCCGCCAGGACCGGCGACCGCGCCACCTTGCCCGACGCGCAGGCCGATCCCGACGACACCGCCACGCCGGCGAGATCGAAGGCGATCAAGGCGGTCGGCGCATCGAGCCCCGGCACCGCGAAGCACAGGGTGTTCGGCAACCGCTCGGCGTCACGGCCGAACACCACCCCGTCCGGCGCGCGGGCCAGCGCCACCTCCTCCAGCGCGTCGCGCAGCTGCGCGACGCGCCGGGATTCCGTATCCAGCGCAAGGCGGGCGATCTCCGCCGCCTCGCCCATCCCGACGAGCCCGGGAAGGTTCTCGGTGCCGCAGCGCAGCCGCGCCTCCTGGCCGCCGCCGCGGACGAAGGCCGCGTCGAGCTGCGCGTCGTCCCGCAGCACCAGCGCGCCGACGCCCTTCGGCGCCGAGAACTTGTGCCCGGACAGGGTCAGCGCATCGAGCCCGAGCGCAGCGAAATCGACCGGGATCTTGCCGACCGCCTGCACCGCGTCGCTGTGCACGAGGGTGCGGCCGTGCCGCCTCGCCAGGGCCACGACGGCGGCGATCGGCTGCACCACGCCGGTCTCGTTGTTGGCCGCGTGCACCGAGACGAGCACGTCCAGGTCGCGAAGGGCGTCGAGCCGCGCCGCCAGCGCATCGAGGTCGAGCACGCCGGAAGCCAGGACCGGAAGCACCTCGACGGCGTCGGCCGGGAAGCGGTGGCCGGCGGTGACGCAGGGGTGCTCGGTCGCGCCCATCAGAAGCCGCGTCGGTGCGGCGCTCCCCCGCCGGCGGAGCGCGCCGGACAGGACGGCGTTGGCCGCCTCGGTGCCGCCACTGGTGAAAGTGACCTGAGACGCCGCGGCACCGACGAGGCGGGCGAGCTTGTCGCGGGCATCCTCGAGCATCGCCCGCGCCGCACGCCCCTCGGCATGGACGGAGGACGGGTTGCCGGGCAGCGCCAGCGCCCGCACGACCGCGTGCGACACCGCCGGACGGACCGGAGACGTGGCGTTGTGGTCGAGATAGGCGCGGTCCGCTGTCATCCGTTCTCCGACTGGCGAAAGATGCGACATTTCCTTGCTTTGGCACCGGGTCGGCGTGCTAAGCCGCGCCGTCGACACGGTTTCGGACCGCCGAACGGCGTTTCCAGGCTGGTCGGGGAAGACCCGCTGCCGCGCTGTTTAGAACAGTTCTAATCGCCTAGAATTATTCTAAGAGCGCTTTTACGTCGGGCGCGGGGCGAGTCAAGGCGGTCGCGCGACCGCGCAGGTCGAGGCGTACACGGCCATCCGGGCAGGCGGACTCGCCCGGCATGGCCACAGGAGTCGAGGACACTATGCCCGAGGTCATCTTCACCGGTCCCGCCGGCCGACTGGAGGGTCGCTATCAGGCCCCCAAGAAGCGGGGCGCGCCGATCGCGATCGTGCTGCATCCGCACCCCCAGTTCGGCGGCACGATGAACAATCAGATCGTGTACAACCTCTTCTACACGTTCGCCAATCGCGGCTTCGCGGCCCTGCGCTTCAACTTCCGCGGCGTCGGCCGTAGCCAGGGCGCCTTCGACCACGGCTCGGGCGAGCTGTCGGACGCCGCCGCCGCGCTCGACTGGGTGCAGTCGGTCAACCCCGAGGCCAAGTCTTGCTGGATCGCCGGCGTCTCGTTCGGCTCGTGGATCGGGATGCAGCTGCTGATGCGCCGCCCCGAGATCGAGGGCTTCATCTCGATCGCCGCGATGGCCAACCGCTACGATTTCACCTTCCTTGCGCCCTGCCCCTCCTCCGGCCTGTTCGTGCACGGCTCCGAGGATCGCGTGGCCCCGGCCCGCGAGGTCATGCCGGTGATCGAGAAGGTGAAGACCCAGAAGGGCGTCATCATCGAGCACCAGATGGTCGAGGGCGCCAACCACTTCTTCGACGGGCGCGTCGACGAGCTGACCCAGACGGTCGACACCTACCTCGACAAGCGCCTCGGCAAGAAGGACGAGGTGGCCTGAGGCCACTTCGTTCGAGCGGGCCTCGCAGCGGGCAGGCGCCGAACGGGCGGCCTGCCCTTTTTCCCGCCTCGCGCCCGCGACCGGATCACGCCACCGCACGATCGGCCGGTGCGGTCAGCACCACCGGCACGGCCGGTGCGCCTTCCCATTCCGAATGCGCCGGGATCGATTCGCCCTTCATCACGATGGTGAGGGGCCGAAGCCGCGCGTAGTCGCCGACCTTGGTGTCGTAGAGCACCGTCGAGAACGCGCCGACCGAGACGCCGCGGCCGATCACAACGCGGCCGACCTTCATGATCCGGTCCTCGTAGAGGTGGGTCTGCAGGGCGGCGGTGCGGTTGATGGTGGCGAAGTCGCCGATCGTCACGCAGTCGAACTCGGTGATGTCGGTGGTGAGCATGCACACGCCCTCGCCGACCTTCACCCCGAATAGCCGCAGCGCCCAGGGCAGGAACGGCGTGCCCTGGAGGTGCTCAAGCAACACCTTGCCGGCCAGGCCCCAATAGGCGACCGCGATGGCCTCGGTGCGCATCGCCCACCACGACCACATCGGCCGCATGCCGGGCTGATAGACGCCCATCAGCGCCCACTTCATGCCGATGACGGCGGCGGACTGGATCAGCGCGATCGCGACGCTGACCGTGACGAAGCTGACGGCGAGCCCGCTCCAGTCGCGCTCGAGGATCGCCGGGTAGAAGTACCAGTCGATCGCGGTGATCGCGAGGGTGATGTACAGCATCGGCGAGAACGAGGTCGCGAACGCCTCGAACACGCCGCGGCGGAGCTTGACCAGCGTGCCTGGCTCGTAGGTCTGGGCCAGCGTTCCGACGTCGACGCGCTGGCGCGACGGCAGCTTGATCGGCGGCGAGCCGAACCAGGTGTCGCCCGGCGCCATCTCCTCGTTGGCCGGCGGCTTCGACTTGATGCCGATCAGTACGTCGTCGGGGATGTCGGCGCCCGGCGGCACCACCGCGTCGTTGCCGACGAACACCCGCGCGCCCGTGCGGGCCGGCTGGAGGTGCATCCAGCCGCGGCGGATCTCCTCCTCGCCGTAGACCACCTCGTCGGCGATGAAGTTGCGGCTGCCGACCTCGGCGAGGTCGTGGCGGCTGCCGAGGTTGGTCGAGATCTCGGCGCCCTCCCCCATGCGCGCGCCCATCAGGCGGTACCACGCCCGCATGTAGACGGTGGCGAACAGCGAGGAGAGCGTCTCCAGCGTCACCTCGGCGGCGAGCGCCACCGACCACTTGCGCAGGTAGAAGCCGGACCAGATCGAGTAGGTGCCCGAGCGCCGCCGCGGCAGCACCAGCCAGCGGATGCCGGCGATGAGCAGCACCGTGCCGGCGGTCATCAGCATGGCGGTGGGCCATGTCAGCAGCGGCAGGTACCAGTGGTAGTCGATGTCGGTGATGTCGGAGAGCGAGTCCGAGATCTGGTCGAAGATGAAGAACGCCGGGAAGATCGGCAGCAGGCCGACGGCGGGGATCGCGCCGAGCAGCAGGAGGTAGATCGCCCCGAAGCCGGCCCGGCGCCGGGCCGAGGCCGGGGCCTGCTCCGAAAGCTCCGCGACGTCGGCCATCCCGACCTTTCGTCCGGGCGAGCCGTCCCAGCGCTCGGCGGCGCCGATGCGCGTGCCGGCCGGAACGGTGGTGAGGTCGGCGATCTCGGCGTTGTCGGCGATCACCGTGTCGTGGCTGAGGACGCAGGAGGTGCCGACCGCCACGTCCCGGCCGATCTCGACCCGTCCGATCACCAGCTCGTTGCCAACGATCTCGGCGTTGGCGACGACGAGGCGGCCGCCGAGCGACGCGCCGTCGCCGATCGAGAGCAGGTCCGGGGCACCGATCTCGATGTCGGAGATCAGGGTGTCGCGGCCGACCTTCGCGCCCATCAGGCGGAGGTAGACGGCGATCGCGGGCGAGCCCTGCAGCCACTTGACGTGGACCAGCGGCGCCAGGCGCTGCGCCAGCCACCAGCGGAAATAATACGCGCCCCAGAGCGGGTAGCGGCCGGGCTTCGTGCGGCCGAGGACGAGCCACTTGGCCGCGACCGCGATGGTCGCCGTCACCGCGTTGATCGCCACGTAGACGAGGAGCAGCACGCCGAGCTCGCCGAAGAAGCCGAGGCCGCCGCCGGTGAGCAGCAGGTAGGTGACGAAGATGCCGAGCCATTGCGCGGTCGCGAGCGCAATCACGAACGGCAGGGCCACCGCCTGGGCGAGCCCGCACAGCGCGCGGCGCCGGAGCGGCGGCGGCACGAAGGCGAGGTCGCGGATCGCGGTCTCGATGCCGGCGCCGCCGGTGCGGGCGATCAGCGCGTCCGAGATCCGGCGCAGGGTGCGCTCGCGGTAGACGTCCTGCAGCGTGATGCCGGCGAGCGCCGGGGCCTCGCGCACGGCTCCGACGAAGCGGGCGGCGAGCAGCGAATGGCCGCCGAGGTCGGCGAAGAAGTCGCCCTCGAGCGCGATCGGCTGGTTGCCGAAGACCTGCTTGGCGGCGGCCAGCAGCGCCGCCTCGGTCTGGTTCTCCGGGGGCTCCTGCTCGCCGTCGGCATCGACGATGGTGAGCGTCGCGACGCGAAGCGCCTTGCGGTCGACCTTGCCGGAGGTGAGGCGCGGCAGAACCTCGGCCGCCTCGAAATGGCCGGGCACCATGTAGGGCGGCATCTGCTCGGCCAGCGTCCGGCGCAAAGCCGCGCGGTCGAGGTCGTGGCCGCGGTCTGGCACGATGAACGCGACCAGCCGGTCGACGCCGTCGTCGTTGCGCAGCACCACCGCGGCCTGGGCGATCCCGGGCTGGGCCTGGATCCGCGACTCGATCTCGCCGAGCTCGACGCGGAAGCCGCGGATCTTGACCTGGTCGTCGATGCGGCCGTGGAACAGGATGTTGCCGCCGGCGTCGAGCGAGACCGCGTCGCCCGAGCGGTAGAGCAGCGGGTCGGCGCCGTCCGAGGCGTAGGGGTTGGCGATGAACTTGTCCGCGGTCAGCTCCGGCCGCTGCAGGTAGCCCTTCGCGACGCCGGGGCCGCCGATCAGCAGCTCGCCCGGCTCGCCGCGCCCGAGCAGGCGCAGGTCCTCGCCGGCGACGTAGACCGAGTAGTTCGCGATCGGGCCGCCGATGGTCACCGGCACGCCCGGGCGCATCTCGGCGGCGGTCGCGACCACCGTAGCCTCGGTCGGCCCGTAGGTGTTGAACAGCTTTCGCGAAGGCGTCGCCCAGCGTGCGACCAGCGGCTCGGGAAGCGCCTCGCCGCCGAGCAGGAGCAGCCGCACGCTCGGCAGGTCTGCGGTGATCATCGCCAGCAGCGTCGGCACGGTGTCGATCACAGTGACCCCGGCCTCGGCGATGATCCGGGGCAGCGACTCGACGTCGCCCATCATCGCCGGGCTCGCGACGAACAGCGTCGCGCCGACGAGGTACGGGACCCAGATCTCCTCCATCGAGAGGTCGAAGGCGACCGAAGCGCCCTGGAAGACCACGTCGTCCGGCGCCATCCCGTAGAGCGCGTTTCCGGAGCGCAGGAAGTGGCAGATGTTGGCGTGGCTGATGACGATGCCCTTCGGCACGCCGGTCGAGCCGGAGGTGTAGATCAGGTAGGCGGGATGCTGCGGCGTCAGGCCGCCGGCGCGAAGGTCCGGCGTCGCCGCGTCCGCGGGCGTGCCGGCGAGCAGCGCATCGAGCGTCAGGGCCGGCGCGACCTCGGGCGCGCCCGGGGCCAGCGCCTCGGAGACCAGCAGGGCCTTCGCAGCGGCGTCGCCGAGGCAGACCGCGACCCGGTCGGCCGGCGCCTCGGCGTCGAACGGCAGCCAGGCGGCGCCGGACAGCGTGATCCCGATCTGGGCGGTGAGCAGGTCCGGCCCGCGCGCCATCCACAGGCCGACCACGTCGCCCGGTCCGATCCCGCGATGGGCGAGAGCCGCCGCGATCCGTCCGGCGCGGGCGAAGACCTCGGCATAGGTGAGATGCGGGTGCCGGCCCGACGCGTCCTTGGCGGCGCCGTCGATCAGCGCCGGATGGTCCGGCCGTGCCCGCGCGGTCTCGGCGAAGATCTCGCCAAGAACCTCGTCGCGGATCAGGTCGGGACGCACCGGGCCGCGCAGCACGGCCCGGTCGGACGGGGTCGCCGCGGGGTGCCGGTCCACTTCGGGCCGGATCATCTCGCCGAGGCTACTCATCGCATGCTCCGCTGCCAGCTCCGGGCGGAGCTGGGTTCCCGTCTGTCTCGCATGCGCACCCGGCCGGCGATCGGAGCGCGTTCCTGACGCGGGATCGTGCCGTTATCGAGGCAGTCCGCCGATCGGGTCGAGGCCGTGCGAACCGGACCCGAGACCTCGCTGTATACCGGACCTTTGAACGGGGCTTGAACGGTCGGCGACAAACCTCAGGCCCAGCGCCATCCGGCCGCGTCCACGACGAGCACCGAGCCCTGGCGGACGGCGATCCGCGGGGCGGCCTTAATGTCGAGGTGGCCGAGCGCCACCAGCATCGCGCGGGCGACGCCGCCATGGGCGACCACGACGGTGGCCGGCGCCAGGTCGGAAAAGACCGGCGCGACGCGCTCGGTCAGCATCGCGTAGCTCTCGGCGCCGGTGCCCGAGGGGCGATAGCCCCAGCGGTCGCGGTCGCGCGCGCCGGCGCCGCCGGGATCGCGGCGGCGGATCTCGGCCCAGGTCTGCCCTTCCCACGCCCCGAAATGGATCTCCATCAGCCGGGGATCGCTGCGGTACTCGGTCGGCGCGAGGCCGAGGCGGTCGCGCAGGATCTCCATGGTGCGACGCGTGCGGCTCAGGGGGCTCGCGATGAAGTCGGCCTCGGCGAGCCGGTCGCCCGCGAGCGCCGCGAGCCGGTCCGCGGCGTCCGCCGCCTGCCCCTGCCCGACGGCGTTGAGGCCGATGTCGCGCTGCCCCTGCAAGCGCCCCTCGGCGTTCCAGTCGGTCTGCCCGTGCCGGATGAAGTAGATCGTCGGGATGGGCCTCACGCTCCGGCGGTTCCGGTCGGCGCCCTCACCGGTCGCGTCCTGAGCGAAGGTCTCGCGGCGGCTGCGCGGGCGGGTTCATGAGCGTGGCGTCCATCGGGCATGGCGGTCTGAAGGGATCGGGTCGCCCTCGGATGCAAGGCGGGTGCCCGATCTAGGCCGGGACGCGATCGGTCGGTAGAAGGTCTGTCCATGAGCAAGAAGCACCGCAAGACGGATCGGCGCCAGAAGGCGGGGACAGCCGGTGTGACAAAGTCGCCGGACCGTTCCGTCGAGGATGCCCGGCGCAAGGCGCCTTCCTCTTCTCTCTGGGCGGCCGCGACGGCCGAGATCGCAGGCATCGCGCCCGCGCTGATCGATGCGCACGGTCCCGCCTCCGTCGCGGCGGCCGACGGCATCGTCACCGTCGTGCCGGGCAGCCGGTTCGATCTCGCGAAGGTCGACGCCGACGCCGACGGCGGCTTCGACAAGGACTGGGCGAAGGCGGCGCTCGCCACCGAGCGCACGCGGATCCAGGCGCTTCAGGAAAAGCTCTACGCCGAGCGGCAGCGCAGCCTGCTCGTGGTGTTCCAGGCGATCGACACCGGCGGAAAGGACGGCACGATCCGCGCGGTTCTGGAAGGCGTGAACCCGCAAGGCTGCACGGTCGCCTCGTTCAAGGTGCCGTCGACCGAGGAGCGCGAGCACGACTTCCTGTGGCGCTACCACCAGCGCACGCCCGGGCGCGGGATGATCGGCGTGTTCAACCGCAGCCACTACGAGGATGTGCTGGTCGTGCGCGTGAAGGGCCTGGTGCCGGAGCCGGTCTGGCAGGCGCGCTACGGCTTGATCAACGACTTCGAGCGCCTGCTCACCGAATCCGGGACCCACATCCTGAAATTCTTCCTGCACATCTCGAAGGACGAGCAGAAGCAGCGCCTGGAAGCGCGGATCGCGAACCCGGACAAGCACTGGAAGTTCGATCCGGCCGACCTGGTCGAGCGCAAGTCCTGGGATGCCTATCAGGCGGCGTTCTCGGACGCGCTGACCCGATGCTCGACGCCGCATGCGCCCTGGCACGTGGTGCCGGCCAACCGGAAGTGGTTCCGCAACCTCGTCATCGCCCGCACCATCGCCGACACGCTGGACGCGATGGACCCGCAGTTCCCGGAAGCAGTGGCGGGCATCGCGGATCTGGTCGTGCCGGACTGACGGCGCCGCGAGGCACGGTTCGGGATGGTGTTTCCCGATTATCCGAAGCGGATCTTCGAAGCCTCCGAGCTCTCCGATGGGATGCTCCGGTTCCTCGCCCTCGCGGGAGCCCTGCTCGCCTACCGGCTTCCGCCTTTCGTCGCCCTGAACGAGCCCGAGGCGAGCCTGCACCCTGACCTGCTGGCTCCCCTCGCTCGCATGATCGTCAAGGCGGATGAACGCACGCAGGTCTGGCTCGTGACCCATTCCGAACGGCTTGCCGACGCAGTCCTCGACGAGCGGGGCACGAAGCCCCACCGCGTGATCAAGCGCCAGGGCGCGACCTGGATCGCGGGGCTGAAGCTGTCGGGGAATTTCGAGGACGGTGATTGACGCCGGCCTTCGCCGGCGCGCCCGCCCTCAATCCTTGTCGAGGCTCAGGTCCGGCGCCTCGGGGTTCTTCATGCCGACCACGTGGTAGCCGGCGTCGACGTGCAGGATCTCGCCGGTCATGCCGCGGGACATGTCGGAGATCAGGTAGGCGGCGGTCTCGCCGACCTCGCCGATCGTCACCGTGCGCCGCAGGGGGGCGTTGTACTCGTTCCACTTCAGAATGTAGCGGAAGTCGCCGATGCCGGAGGCGGCGAGCGTCTTGATCGGGCCGGCCGAGATCGCGTTGACGCGGATGTTCGAGGGGCCGAGATCGGCGGCGAGGTAGCGCACCGAGGCTTCGAGCGCGGCCTTGGCGACGCCCATGACGTTGTAGTGCGGCATCCACTTCTCGGCGCCGTAATAGGTCAGCGTCAGGAGCGAGCCGCCGTTCGGCATGATCTTCTCGGCGCGCTGCGCGACGGCCGTGAACGAGTAGCACGAGATCATGAGCGACTTGGTGAAGTTCGCCTCGGTCGTCTCGACGTAGCGCCCGGTCAGCTCGTCCTTGTCCGAGAAGGCGATGCAGTGGACGACGAAATCGATGCCCTCGGGGAAGATCTCGGCGGTCGCCGCGAACACCGCGTCGATCGAGGCCGGGTCGGTGACGTCGCAATGGCCGACGACGTGGGCGTCGAGCTCGCGCGCCAGGGGCTCGACGCGCTTCTTCAGGGCGTCGCCCTGGTAGGTGAAGGCCAGCTTGGCACCGTGGGCATGCGCGCTCTTGGCGATGCCCCAGGCGATCGAGCGGTTGTTGGCGACGCCGAGCACGAGGCCGCGCTTGCCCGCGAGCAGGTTGCTGCCCGGCGCGGCGTCCCTGCCCGCGCCCTGCTCGTCCGTTGCGTCGAAAGCCGCCATGCCACACCCGAAAATTCGCTTCGGCACCCGGGACTCCCGGCCGCCCCGCTCGACGAGGCGGCGGTCTCGCGCCGGAGGCATCCTTAGCGGAGGCGCGTCGGGGACGGAAGTCCGCCGGATCGGCGCGATACGCCGCCGGCTACTCGGCCCGCGCCGTGCGCCGGCTCCTCACGAACTCGGCCAGGGCCGCGTCGTCCGCGGGCAGCTGGATCGCGGTGACGGCGAGCAGGTCGCCGCGGGTGCCGTCCTTCTTCGGCAGGCCCTTGCCGCGGAGGCGGAAGGTGCGGCCGGACGAGGTCATCGGCGGCATCTTCATCTCGACGGCGCCGGTCAGGGTCGGCACGCGGATCGCGCCGCCGAGCACCGCATCCTCGAGCGGCAGGTCGACGGTGGCGCGCAGGTCCGCGCCCTCGACGGTGAAGCGGGCATGCGGGAGCACCCGGATCGTCAGAAGCGCATCGCCCGGCTCGGAGCGCGGGCCGCCGGGCGAGCCGAGGCCGCGCAGGCGGATCGTCTGCCCGTCCACGACGCCCTTGGGGATCATCACGTCGAACTCGCGGCCGCCCGGCAGGCCGACCCGCAGCTTCTCCTCGCTGCCGATCTGCTCGAGGGTGACGCCGAGCTCGGCCGCCACGTCCTCGCCGCGGGTGGGCGGGCGCTGGCCCGGCCCGGCGCCGCCGGCGCGGAACGCCTCGCCGAACAGGTGCGAGAAGATGTCCTCCCCGACGCCCCCCGCCGGGCCGCCGCGGCCGCGGGCCGCGTTGTTGAAGTCGAACCCGCCGGCGCGGCCGCCGCCGAAGCCCTCGAACCCGGTCGCGCGCGGCTTGCCGTCGGCGTCGATCTCGCCACGGTCGAACTGGCGGCGCTTCTCCGGCTCGCCGAGGATCTCGTAGGCGGCGTTCGCCTCGGCGAAGCGATCCTTCGCCTTCGCGTCCTTGTTGGTGTCCGGATGGTAGGTCTTGGCGAGCTTGCGGTAGGCCTTCTTGATCTCGGCCTCGCCGGCGCCCTTGGGGACGCCCAGCACCTCGTAGGGATTGCGCATCGGTCTCTTGAACTTCGTGGTTTCGCGCCGGCTGTGGAGCAGCGGCCATCCAGGCCGCATGTGGGCGGCCTGTTGCTCTCGCGCAACGTAGGGGCGACGAGACTCGGCGCAAGCGCGGCCGGCGTCAACCCGAACGCGTCACGCGGCCGAGCCGCCTCGCATCGTTCGCGCTCAGCTCGTCTTGCCCGATCCGGCCTTGCCGGTGCGGATGCGCTTGAGTTCCCACTCGCCGCCGGACGGCTTGCAACCGGTGCCGCGCACGAAGCGGTTGTTCCCGGGAGCAATCACGCTGGCGAGGAAATCGCGGCAGATCAGGTCGTGGGCGACGTAGGGCAGCCCGGTCGGGTTGATCGTGCCGCGCAGGCTGGTCTCGGGGTTGTCCCACTTCACCGGCTTGCCGTTGCCCTGCGGGTCGAGAGCGACCGAGAGCGCGGCGTAGGCGCGGCGCCAATCCTCCTCGCCCAGGTCCGAGCCGAAGCTCGTCGGGCGCCGGCTGATGCTGCCGGTGACGATCGGCTCGTCGGCGACGGTCTCCGCCCTGGCCTCGGGATTGGCATCCGCCCGGAAGATCAGGAGCGGCTGGCTGCAGCCGCAGAGCATCGACGCGAGACCCGCGGCCAGTGCCACCGGCGGGAGCCGCCCAGCCCGCGCTTCCCCCCGCGGCATCGCCGCAGCCCCTTCCTTCTTGTCGCGACGACGCATTACACCTGAACCCGAGACCCTGAACCCAAGACGAGATGGCGCGTAAGTGTGCTCCAACGTCGGTGCCCCCCGACCCGGATCTCACAACGGAGGATTAAGTCGTGGACGCGTTAAAGATCGATGAGTCGGGCGGGCGCGATGCGGTCCCGGATGCCGCCGACTTCACCCTGAGCGACGATCCGTTCGGCCTGTTCGCCGCCTGGATGGCCGAGGCGACGGCGTCCGAGCCCGAGGACGCCAACGCGATCGCGCTGGCCACCACAGGCGCGGACGGCCTGCCGGACGTGCGGATGGTGCTGCTGAAGGGCTTCGACGAGCGCGGCTTCGTCTTCTACACCAACGTCGAATCGGCCAAGGGCGAGGAGCTCGCCGCCAACCCGCAGGCCGCCTTCGTGCTGCACTGGAAGAGCCTGCGCCGGCAGATCCGCGTCCGCGGTCCGGTGTCGCGAGTGACGCCCGAGGAGGCGGACGCCTACTTCGCCAGTCGCCACCGCGACAGCCGGCTCGGCGCCATCGCCAGCCGTCAGTCGCGCCCGCTCGCAGGCCGCGACGCGCTGATGGCGGAGGTGGCGGAGCTGTCGGCCCGCTACGAGGACGGGCCGGTGCCGCGGCCGGAGAACTGGACCGGGTTCCGGATCGCCCCGGTGGCGATGGAGTTCTGGCGCAACGGCGACTATCGCCTGCACGACCGCGTCCGGTTCACCTGCAACGGCAAGGGCTGGGACCGGTCGCGCCTCTATCCCTGAGAAGCCGCTACGGGATCAGGGGCGGCAGCGGCGGCGCGACGCCTTCCGGCAGGGCGGTGCGGGCGACGTTCATCGTCATCGCGAGCAGGGCGTAATAGCCGTTGATCCCGGTGAGATCGATCGCGCCCTGCTCGCCGTAGAGCGCGACCAGGGCCGCGTAAGTCGGGTCGCTCACCGCCTTGTTGCGCTGGAGCTCGGTCGAGAACGCGTAGACCGCGGCTTCCTCGGCCGACATGCCCTCCGGCCGCCGGCCTTCCGCGATCGCCTGCGCCACGTCCGCGTCGACGCCGGCCTTCAGCGCGATCGGATGGTGGATCTGCCACTCGATCTGCTGGCTCCACTCGCGGGCGACGATCAGGATGGCGAACTCGCTGATCCTGAGCGGCAGAACGCTGTCGTAGCGCAGGTACAGGCCCATGTCGCTCGCGCGCAGCATCAGGTCGGGGCTGCGCAGCAGCGGCACGAACGGGCCGAAGACCGGCGTCTTGCGCGCTGCGAAGAACGCGTCCGACGCCGCGAGCTGCGCCGGGGTGAGCCGATCCGCGGAAATGGCGGGCATGCGATCGGTGGGGCGGGCCGTGGTCGGCATGAGGGGGCGATCCGGTGCGAGGGGCTGCGGAGCCCCGGTGATCCCGCCGCATCGGTGCCCCGTCAAGCGTCCCCGCCGGTGTTGCGACGCGGCGAAGTCCCTGGATTTTCGGGCCGGCTGCGCTTAGACCTTGGGCTCAGCGCGGCGGCCCGCCGGGGTGCCCCGGCGCCGACCCCGATCGGAAGCGAGGCACGGCCTTGGCCATACCCGGAAACGAACGCCGTCGCGTCATGCTGCTCACCGGGGCGAGCCGGGGCATCGGCCACGCCACCGTCAAGCGCTTCTCCGCGGCGGGATGGCGGGTGATCACCTGCTCGCGCCACGCCTTTCCCGAGAACTGCCCGTGGGAGATGGGCCCGGAGGACCACCTCCAGGTCGACCTCGCCGACGCCGAGGATACCGTGCGCGGGGTCCGCGAGGTCGCCGAGCGGCTGTCGATCGAGGGCGGGCTGCTCCACGCGCTGGTCAACAATGCCGGCATCTCGCCGAAGGGGCCGAACGGCGAGCGCCTCGGCGCCCTGCCGACCGACTTCGCGACCTGGCAGCGGGTGTTCCAGGTGAACTTCTTCGCGCCCGTGCTGCTCGCCCAGGGCCTGCGCGACGAACTCGCCCGCGCCAAGGGGTCGATCGTCAACGTCACCTCGATCGCCGGGTCGCGCGTCCACCCGTTCGCGGGCGCGGCCTACGGCACCTCGAAGTCGGCGCTGGCCGGCCTGACCCGCGAGATGGCCGCCGATTTCGGGCCGCTGGGCGTGCGCGTCAACGCGATCTCGCCCGGCGAGATCGACACCGCGATCCTGTCGCCCGGAACCGACAAGCTGGTCGAGCAGATCCCGCAGCGCCGCCTCGGCACGCCCGACGAGGTCGCCAAGGCGATCTACTTCCTGTGCACCGAGGCCTCGTCCTACGTGAACGGCGCTGAGCTGCACATCAACGGCGGGCAGCATGTCTGACCGGCTGTCCCGCTGGTTGCTCCTCGTCGTTCTCGCCGCCACGCCCGCCGCCGCCGAGCCGGCGGTCACGATCCTCGATCTGCCGTTCCAGGCGACCGCGATGCGCGGGCCGCGGAGCGAGGTCGCCGTCGCGGTGGCGACGTCCGGGCTGATCCCGCTCGCCCGGCCGACGGCGGCGCCGGCCGCGCCGGACGTCGGCGAGGAGGAGAGCGCGCCCCTCGTCGTGGTCTGGGGCAAGGAGGGCGGCGCGGCCCTGAGCCTCGTCGACGGTGCGATCAGGTCGACGCTGCTCGGTGCCGAGGCGATCGACGGACTGACGGCAGCCGAGACGCCGCGCGGGGCCGTTCCGGGCCCCCGCCGTACGCTGTCGGGTGCGGCCTCCGCCTACCCGACCGGGGTCACCCGCGCGATCGGCGCCGCCCCCTCGGCGGCGGGCCTCACCATCCGCGAGCGCCAGCCGGTGGCGATGGGCGGCGATCCGAAGCCGGTGCCGGTCTCGACCGTGACGGTCGCCGCCGGCCCGGACGCGACCTTCGCCCTCGCGAGGCCGCGCGCCGTGCGCCTCGCCGGACGCCAGGCCTTCGTCGTGGCGACGCTCCACGGCGGCGATGCGTCGGGTCTGGCCCTCGTCACCCGCGCCGGCATCGGCGACTGGGCCGTCACCGCCCGGACGCCGTTCCAGGACGGCGCTCCGCTGCGGATCGCCGCCGTCGCCGACTTCGCCGGGACCGGATCGCCGCAGGTCGCCGCGGTTCTCGCGAAGGGCGGGCGCCTCCAGCTCTGGACGCCGGCCGTCGACGCCTTCACCCCCGCCGGCGAGGCGCCGGGCTACGCCTCCGGCCCGGGCGACGTCGATCTCGCCGCCGCGGTCGAGGGCGAAGGCAGCGCGCAGGCGGACCTCGCTCTGCCCGTCGCCGACAATTCGGCCATCGCCCTGGTCTCTCTGAAGGGCGGCATCAGGGAGCGCGCGCGGATCGCGCTGCCCGCCCCCGCCGCCTACGGCGTCGCCGCGCTCGGGCGCGGGACGAAGGTGCGCATCCTCGTCGGCCTGTCCGACGGACGCGTCGCGGTCGTCGCGCCGGATGGGACGAAGCCGTGAGCGAGGCCGATGCGCGATTGTTTCCCATGCGCCCCTTCGTCGGCGCGTCGATCGCGGTGATCCGCGGCGACCGGGTGCTGCTGGCGGCGCGCGCCAATGCGCCGATGCGCGGCGTCTGGACCCTCCCCGGCGGGCTGGTCGAAGCCGGCGAGGCGATCGCCGACGCCGCCCTGCGCGAGCTCAAGGAGGAGGTCGGCCTCGACGCCGAGATGATCGGCGTCCTGCCGCCGACCGAGATCATCCAGCGCGAGCCCGACGGTCGCGTGCGCCATCACTACGTCGTCCACCCCCATGCGGCCCTCTGGATCGGCGGCGAGCCGGAGGCCGGCCCCGAAGCCCTCGCCGTCCGCTGGGCGACGCGCGACGAGATCGCCGACCTCGAAACGACGCCGGGTCTTGCCGACACGTTGGCGGACGCCTTCGCGAAGGTCGCCGCCCGTCGACCCGGGGACCGCCCGTGATCGGCAAGCCGTCCTTCCTGCACCTCATCCTGCCGGTCCTCGCGGTCGGCGCCGGCTTCACCGTTTCCGCGCACGCTCCGGCGCTTGCGCAGCAGCGCCCCCCGGCGCGGCAAGCCCCGAAGCCTGCCGAGAAGGAGCCGCCCCCGCCGCCCCCGGAGCAGGCCGCACCCTACGACCGCGACCTCACGCGGCTGTCCGAGATCATCGGATCGCTGGCCTTCCTGCGCGAGCTGTGCGCGGGTGCCGACGCCGCCGAGTGGCCGAACCGGATGAAGGCGCTGATCGAGGCCGAGGGCGTCACGCCCGGGCGGCGCGACCGCCTCGCCGGGGCGTACAACCGCGGCTACCGCGGCTACGCCTCCACCTACCGCGTCTGCACGCCGGCCGCGCACGAGGCGGCGGGCCGCTTCGTCGCCGAGGGGGAGCGCCTGTCGCACGCGCTGGCCGGCCGTTTCGGCGGTTGATGCAAACCGGCCACACGGCAGAAGCATCCGGGGAAACCGTCGTATTCGACCATCCGCGTTAACCGCTTCGCAATTCCCGGCTGGTCGCGGACCCGTGAGCCGCCTATCATCCTTTCCGTACGCCGGGCCTCCAGCCCGCGCGCAACGGATACGACGCGCCATGCAGAACAGCACTCAGACCGCCCCGTTCGAAGCCGACGTGGACGAGAAGCGCGCCGCCCTGGGCTACGTGTCCGAGGCGTTCGCCGAGGGCTGCCTCGACGGTCTCGACGGCGACTGCATGGCTCAGGCGGCCCTGTTCGCCGCCTTCCAGGAACTGGTCATGACCTACGGCGAGGAGGCGACCGCCCGCTACGCCGAGGGATTCCCCGAGCGCATCCGCGGCGGCGCCTTCACCACCGCGCTCCAGCACTGATCCCGATGCCGCGGCTGGCGCGGGCTCAGGCCCGTGCCAGCGCCTCCTCGAAGGTCACGGCCTCGCCGCGCGACGGCGCGGTCAGCACACCGTCCCACATCACGCGGGCCCCGCGCACCACCGTCCCCACCGGCCATCCGGTCACGGTCTTGCCGTCGTAGGGCGTCCAGGCGCTCTTCGAGGCGATCCAGGCATTGCGGATCGTCTCGCGGCGCTTGAGGTCGACCACCGTCACGTCGGCGTCGTAGCCGATCGCGAGCCGCCCCTTGCGTGCGATGCCGAACAGGCGCTTCGGCCCGGCGCTCGTCAGGTCGACGAAGCGCTCGAGCGACAGCCGTCCGGCCGCGACGTGGTCGAGCATGATCGGCACCAGCGTCTGCACCCCGGTCATCCCCGACGGCGAGTCCGGATAGGGCCTGGCCTTCTCGTCGAGCTGGTGCGGCGCGTGATCCGAGCCGAGGATGTCGGCGACGCCCTGCCCGAGACCCCACCAGATCCTTCGGCGATGCGCATCGCCGCGGACCGGCGGGTTCATCTGCACGAGCGTGCCGAGCCGCGCATAGGCCTCGTCGCCGTCGAGGGTGAGGTGATGCGGCGTCACCTCGATGCTCGCCACGTCCTTGTGGTCGGCGAGGTAGTCCATCTCGTCGCCGGTCGAGATGTGCAGGATGTGGATGCGGGCGCCGGTCTCCCGCGCCAAGGCCACCAGCCGCCGCGTCGCCGCCATCGCCACCTCCGGCGAGCGCCAGACCGGGTGCGAGGACGGGTCGCCGGGGACGCGGAGATCCTTGCGCGCGCGCAGCATCGGCTCGTCCTCGGAGTGGAAGGCGGCGCGGCGGCGGATCGCCGTGAGGATGGCGCGCACGCCCGCATCGTCCTCGACCAGCAGCGACCCGGTCGAGGACCCGACGAACACCTTGATGCCGGCGGCGCCGGGCAGCCGCTCCAATTCGGCGAGCTGCGCCACGTTCTCGTGGGTGCCGCCGACCCAGAAAGCGAAATCGCAATGCATCCGGTGATGCGCGCGGGCCACCTTGTCGGCGAGCGCGTCCGCGCTGGTGGTGAGCGGGTTGGTGTTCGGCATCTCGAACACGGCGGTGACGCCGCCCATCACGGCCGCCCGCGAGCCGGATTCGAGATCTTCCTTGTGGTCGAGGCCGGGCTCTCGGAAATGCACCTGGGTGTCGATCACGCCGGGCAGCAGGTGCAGGCCGGCGCAATCCTGCCGCTCGGCACTGGCTGCCTGCGCGAGGTCGCCGATCGCCGCGATGCGCCCGCCGCGGATGCCGAGGTCGGCAAGGTGCGTGCCGTCCTGGTTCACCACCGTGCCGCCGGAGAGGACGAGGTCGAAGGGCTGGTCCATCGGGGATGCCATCGGAAACGCCTTGGTTGAGGCTGGGTCCCCGGCGGCTTATGTCACGCCTCATCCTCGCGCAATCGCGCGGCCTGGAAGGCCCGATCGGGCCGAGTGAGGACTTGCCATGCCGATTGCCCTGCTGCCGGACCGCGCCCTCGTCACCGTGACCGGGCCGGACGCCACCGCCCTGCTCCAGGGCGTGATCACATGCAACGTCGAGACGCTGGGCGAGGCGGAGGCGCGCCTCGGCGCCCTGCTGACGCCGCAGGGCAAGATCCAGTTCGACTTCCTGATCTCGCGGATCGCCGACGGGTACCGCCTAGACGTGCCGGCCGAACAGGCTGCGGCGCTCGCCAAGCGCCTGACCCTCTATCGCCTGCGCGCCAAGGTCGAGATCGCGGTCGATCCGACCATCGCCATCGCCGCATCCTGGGACGGCGCCACCACTGCCGTCGAGGTCGACGCCGTGGCCGACGCCCGGGCCGAAGGCCTCGGCGCGCGGCTCTACGCGGCGGCGGGCGCCTTCTCCGCGGACGCGTCCGAAGCGGAGTACCACGCTCACCGCATCGCGCTCGGGATCCCCGAGAGCGGGCGCGACTTCCCGTTCAGCGACGCCTTCCCGCACGAGGCGCTGATGGACCAGCTCGGCGGCGTCGACTTCCGCAAGGGCTGCTACGTCGGCCAGGAGGTGGTCTCGCGGATGCAGCACCGCGGCACAGCCCGCACCCGCATGCTGCCCGCCACCTATCCCGCGGGCGAGGCGGCCGCGCCCGGCTCCGAGATCACCGCCGGCGCCAAGGTGCTCGGCGTGACGGGGAGCCGTGCCGCCGGGCGCGGCCTCGCGATGCTGCGCCTCGACCGCCTCGCCGACGCGATCGCGGCAGGCGAGCCGCTGCGCGCCGACGGCAAGGTGCTGACCGTGGAGCGCCCGGCCTTCGCCAGCTTCGCGATGCCGGACGTCGCGGCGGGCTGAACTGAATGACCGAGGCATCGCATCCGGTCGAAGGCCTCGTCCGCCATCCCGATGGCTGCGCCCGGTGCTGGTGGGCGGGGCTCGATCCGCTCTACGTCGCCTATCACGACGGCGAATGGGGCGTGCCCGAGCACGACGGCCGCGCGCTCTACGAGAAGCTGATTCTCGACGGCTTCCAGGCCGGGCTGTCGTGGATCACGATCCTGCGCCGGCGCGACGGCTTCCGCCGCGCCTTCGCCGCGTTCGATCCAGAGGCCATCGCGCGCTTCACCGAGGCCGACGTGGAGCGGCTGATGCAGGACACCGGCATCATCCGCAACCGCGCCAAGATCGTCGGCACCGTCGCCGGCGCCCGCGCCTGGCTGCGGATCGAGGAGCGCGGCCCCGGTTTCTCGCGCTTCCTGTGGGATCACCTGCCGGACGGCCGGCCGATCCAGGGCAGCGCGCGGACCCGCAGCGAGATCCGGACCGAGACCGACGTGTCGCGGCGGATCGCCAAGGCGCTGAAGGCCGAAGGCTTCGCCTTCTGCGGCCCGGTGATCGTCCACGCCTTCATGCAGGCGGTCGGCATGGTCAACGATCACCTCGTCGGCTGCCATCGCCACGCGCCCTGCGCCGCGCTGGCGGAGCCGGGCCGTTGAGCGCGCTGCAGCCGCGGGCGTGGCAGCGGATGCTGTCGGGCCGCCGGCTCGACCTGCTCGACCCCTCCCCCCTCGACATCGAGGTGGCCGACATCGCCCACGGGCTCGCCCGCGTCGCCCGCTGGAACGGGCAGACCGCGGGGCCGCACGTCTTCTCGGTGGCGCAGCACTCGCTGCTGGTCGAGGCGGTCGGCCTGCATCTCACGCCCGGGTGCACGCCTGCACAGGGCCTCGAGCTGCTGCTGCACGATGCACCGGAATACGTCGTCGGCGACATCATCTCGCCGTTGAAGGCCGCGATCGGCGATTCCTACAAGGGCGTCGAGCGCCGCCTGCTCGCTGCGATCCGCCGGCGCTTCGGGCTCGAGGCGCCGAACCCGGCCTTCGCCCGCCTGGTCAAGCGTGCGGACCGGGTGGCGGCGCATGCCGAGGCGGTGCAGCTCGCCGGATTCGCGCCGGACGAGGCGACGCGCTACTTCGGGCGGCACGAGACCCTGCCCGAGCCGGTCCTCGCCCTGCTCGACCCCTGGCCGACCGCGCAGGCGCAGGCCCGTTATCTCGACCGTTTCGCCGAGCTCGCGAAATCCTGACACCCGACCCAGAACCCGGACCCGAGATGCCGACGCTGCACGTCTGCCCCCTGTCGCGCCTGCCCGAGACCATCGCGGCGACTGGGGCGAGCCACGTCCTGACGCTGCTCAACCTGCCCTCGGCGCCGGAGCGGCCGGCGACGATCGCCGAGGGCTGCCACGCGGTGGTCGGCGTCAGCGACATCGCGGTCGCGACGGACGGGTACGTTCTCCCGGCCGAGGACCACGTGCGCGCCATCCTCGACTTCGTCGCGGCGTGGCCGCGCGAGAAGCCGATGGTGATCCACTGCTACGCCGGCATCAGCCGCTCGACCGCCGCGGCCTACATCGCCGCCTGCGCCCTCGATCCCGCCCGCGACGAGGCCGAGGCCGCCGCGGCGTTACGCCTCGCCTCGCCGTCGGCGACGCCGAACCGCCTGTTCGTCGAGATCGCCGACCGGCTGCTCGGCCGCGACGGCCGGATGGTCTCGGCCGTCGCCGCGATCGGCCGCGGGGCGGACGCCTTCGAGGGCACGCCGTTTCGTTTCGAGCTCGGCTGACCGGTCGAGCCCACCGGCATACCGGTGTGGCGCAAACGTCGCCGCCGGCTGGAAAAACCGCGTGTCTCCGCCCGCCGCGAAGGCACGTGGGGTTGTGGCGGTCGCCGCCTCCGCCTTAGAACCGCACCAAAGGATCCTGTAGGGATGACCGAAAGCCGACCCGACGCGACCGCGATCGCCGCCGACACGCCCTTCGAGAAGGCCCTGGAGCAGCTCGAGGACATCGTCCGCCGCCTGGAGAAGGGCGACGTGGCGCTGGACGAATCGGTGACGATCTACGAGCGCGGCGAGGCGCTGAAGCGCCACTGCGAGATGCTGCTGAAGCGGGCCGAGGCCCGCATCCAGCGCATCACCCTGACACCCGACGGGCGCGCCGAAGGCGTCGCACCCCTGGACGTCGATTGAGATGCGCCGTGCTCGAGCACCGCAGCCTCGTTCGGCGTTCGAGATCGATATGAGGCCGAACCCGTGACGCAGACCCCCTCGATGCCGGCCCCCTCGATTTTGGACGGTTTGTCCGAGACGTCCGCGTTGCGGTTGCTTCCGGAGAGCGATCTCCGGGCGGTGGCGGACGCGGTTCGCTCGGAGATGATCGAGGCCGTGTCGGTGACGGGCGGTCATCTCGGGTCGGGG
>NZ_JAKSYF010000084.1:0-63392 GCF_022829745.1 Methylobacterium sp. E-016 | reverse complement strand
GTCCCGTCCTGCGGCACAGCAGGCGAAGGAGTGCCGCAACTGATTCAAGTCCCACCGCGCCTTCCGCTCCGCCCTCTGCAGGGGAGGCTGGGCATCGCGTCAGCGGGGGTCGGGAGAGGGGGGCGCCGTCTCCGACACCGTCGCGCCGCTCCCCCCCCCTGCTCCGCAGGGTACCCCCCCCCGCCAAGGGGGGGGGGAAGAGTGGTGCCGCTTCCCTCTCGATCGCCTCGCTCACCGGCACGGGGCATGCCGGCGGTGCCGGGATCGCGCATCGGCGCATCGGCGAGGCGCTGCGGCTCGCCGGGCACCGCGTCGCGGAGTTCGTGCTCGCGGACGAATCGCCGCCCGCCGCGGCGGAATGGACCGATGCGTTTCCCGTCGCCGAAGCCGCGATCCGTGCCGGCGACCACGACCTCGTGCTCGCCGGAAACCTGCACGGCGCCACCCGGAGCCTCGCCATCGCCGGGCGCCTCGCTGCCGAGCGGCCCGTCGCGCTCGTCCTGCACGACCTGTTCCCGCTGACCGGCCGCTGCGCCCACCCCCGCGGCTGTGCCCGGATCGAGACCATCGGCTGCGACGCCGCCTGCCCGACGCCGGACGAGTATCCGCAGCTCGGCCGGCATCGCATCGCCGGCGCGCAGGACGGCAAGCGTGCGGTGCTCGCCCGGCGGGACGGTCCGATCCTGCTCGCCAACTCGGCCTGGACGGCGTCGCGCGCCCTGGCGCTCGCGCCGCCGGGCGCCGTGGTCGCGCCCCTGGCGCTGGCCTTTCCGACGAGCGTCTTCCGGCCCCGCGATCGTTCGTCCCTGCGCCGCAGACTCGGGCTTCCCGCCGACGACCTGCTGATCCTGGTCTCGGCGGTGGTGCTCGACGGACCGGACAAGAACGTCGGCGATCTCGCGGATGCCCTGCGCCGCGTCGCCGGTCCCGGCGTCGGCTTCGTCGCGATCGGCCGGCTCGACCATCCCGCGCGCCTCGCCCTGCCGAACCTGTTCGCGCCCGGGCTGATCGCCGACGAGGCGCACCTGGCCGCCTGGTACGGCGCCTGCGACCTGCACGTCACGGCGAGCCGGCTCGAGACGCTGGGGCAGACGCCGATCGAGGCCGGCCTGTGCGGAACGCCGACGCTGGCCTATCGCACCGCCGGCCTGACCAGCTCGGTGATCGACGGCGTCTCCGGGCGGCTCGTCCCGGTCGAGCCCGGCGCACTGGGCGATGCCCTCGTCGAGCTCGTCGCCGATCGCCAGGCGCTCGCCCGGCTCGGCGCCTTCGCACGGATCGCCTTGGAAAGCCGGTTCGGCCCGGCTTCCTGCGCGATTTCGCTCGACCGGGTGTTTCGCGAGCGCGGCCTGCTGCCGCCGGACGGGGGCCGCCTGCGCTTCGCGCCGGCGCTGCTCGGCCATTTCCCGTTCGCCGCGATCCCGGCTGCGGCCGCCACCGGCCTCGTCGCCGCGCCGTCCAACCCGCTCGTCCGCGGGCTGCGCCGCGCCAAGCAGCGCCTGCTCGGGCGCCGCCTGCCGCCCTGGGCGCGGCGCGGCCTGTACTGGGCCGTCCGGCTTCGATCGCTCGGCGGAGCCCGGTGATGCGCGGCCCGATCTACCTCGACCAGACCCATGTCCGCGGCCACATCACCGGCATCGAGCGGGTGGCGCTCGACCAGTTCACGCCGGCGATGCTCGGCGGCGCGGTCCGGCCCCTGCGCAGCCGCAGCATCCCGGGGATGATCCTCGCGCAGCAGCTCGGCCTGCCGCTTCACGCGGCGCGGGAGCCCGAGGCGCAGTTCGTGATGGCCGGCTTTCCCCCCGGCCCGCTGATGGCGCCGTTCGCGGAGCGCTGCATCCTCTGCGTCTACGACACCTTCCTCCTCGACCGGCCGGAGGATCTCGCCTGGAAGAGCCGGCTCTACATGGCGCCGGCGTTCCGCTACGCGATGCGCTGGGGTCGGCGCTTCCTGGTGATCTCGCGCAAGACCGGCGCGGATTTGCGCCGTCACTGCGCCGACGACGCCCTCGTCGCCCTGCTGCGGCCGGCGGTGCGCGACGTGTTCGGCCTCGACGGGCTCCCCGGCCCCGCCGCCTATCGGCCCGAGGCGCCGCTGCGCATGCTGGCGATCGGCACGATCGAGCCGCGCAAGGATTACCCGGCGGCGATCGCGCTCGCGGCGGCGTTGAACCGCGCCGGCGTGCCGGCCGAGCTGCACATCGTCGGCCGCCTCGGCTGGGGCCGGCACGCCTTCCTCGACGATCCGCCGCCCTTCCTCACCTGGCACGGCTATGTCGGCGACGATGCGCTGCGCACCCTCGCCGCCAGCGCCCACCTTCTGCTCTCGACTTCCAAGGCCGAAGGCCTCGGCCTGCCCCTGCTCGAGATCCAGCATGGCGGCCTGCCGGTGGTCGCCCCCGACGACGCGGTGTTCCGCGAGGTGCTCGGCGAATCCGGCCTGTTCCTCCGCCCGGGCGATCCCGAGGGCGCCGCCTCGGCGCTGATCCAGGCCGTCCGGTCCGGCCGCTTGGCGGAAGCCGCGGCCGACGCGCGGGCAAACGTCGCACGATGGAATCGCTTGGCCGCGCGCGACGCGGAGGCGTTCCGCGGCTACCTCGCCGAGGGCGTGTCGGCCTACGGGCCAGACAACCTCGTCGCGCCCGATGGGGTCGCGCCCGATCCGGTTATCCCCAAGCGGTGAGGCGGACTACGTATTGAACGTCGCGCCGGCGGATCGTTAAGCATGCCACGCTGTCTCGTCTTGAAGAGACGCTGTTCGCCCCCGTTTCCAAGGCATTGGGAAAGATTTTGCGGCAACCAGAGAGCGCAACCTGCGGTCCGCAGATTGCGGAGACGTCATCGAACACCGCCATCGCCGGGCGCTTCCGGTTCAAGGTGGCACGGGAACGCTCCGAAACGGGATCGTTCCTGGAAACCGTCGGGCAGGTGAGGGACAGAGACCGATGTTCGATTTCTCGACCCCCGTCCGCGGCGAGCCCGTGGAGGTGACGCTGCCGCCGCGCTTCTCCGATCGGGCCGACCCGGGCACGATCCTCCGCCGCCTGTGGCGCGGAGCGAGCTTCATCGTGCTGGGCGGCCTGTTCATGGTCGCCGCCGCCGTCGCGCTGCTCGGGCTGCTGACCCCGGTCTACACTTCCAGCATCCAGATCCTGGTCGATCCCTCCGATCTCCGCGTCGTCGACAACGACGTCAGCGCCCGCACGCCTCAGGCCGACAGCGGCGTGTCGCTCGCCGAGAGCCAGACCAAGGTGATCCAGTCGGACAACGTCCTGCGGCGCACGGTCGAGAAGCTCGACCTCGATCGCGACGACGAGTTCGCCAAGCCCGAGTCCGACAACCCGACGATCGTCTGGCTGCGCACGGCGCTCGGCATGCTGCCGCCGCCCGGCAGCCGCGACCCGGTCAACGTCGCCGTCGACACCCTGCAGACCAAGCTGACCGTGCGCCGGGCCGAGCGCACCTTCGTGATCGACGTGCTGGTGCAGTCGCGCGATCCGGAGAAGGCGGCAAAGATCGCCAACGCCATCGGCGACGCCTACTTCGCCGAGGAGGCCAGCGCCCGCACCGAGGCCGCTCGCCGCGCCTCGGACGCCCTCAACGGCCGCCTGTCGAGCCTGCGCCGCGACGTCGAGCTCGCCGAGGGCAAGCTCCTGAAGTACCGCGAGGACAACAACCTCGTCGCGTCGAGCGGTCGCCTGCTGACCGACCAGCAGCTCGGCGACCTCAACCAGCAGCTCGTTACGGCCCAGATCAAGACCGCGGAATCGCGCTCGCGCCTCGAGCAGGCGCGCAAGATGAAGGCCGGCGACGCCAGCACGGCGCTGCCGGAGATGCTGCAATCGCTCGAGATGCAGGCGCTCCGCCAGCAATACGCGACGCTCTCGCGCAACACCGCCGAGCTTGCGACCCGCCTCGGCGAGCGCCACCCGGCGATGGCCGAGCAGTACGCCCAGCAGCGCGACCTCCAGCGCCTGATCCAGCGCGAGAAGGAGCGGATCATCGAGACGACGCAGAAGGACTACGATCGCGCGGCGGCGAGCGAAACGGCGATCCGCAAGAGCCTCGACCGGGCCAAGGCCGAGACCGTCACCAGCGATCGCGCCAATGTCGGCCTGCGCGAGCTGGAGCGGACGCTTGAATCCCGCCGCGGCGTGTACGAGACCTATCTCCGCCGTTCGCGCGAGGCGAGCGAGCAGGAGCGCCTGAACAGCATCAACGTCCGCATCATCTCGCCGGCGGTCCCCGCCCGCACCCGGACCTGGCCGCCCTCGCCCAAGGTGGTGCTGCCGCTGGCCCTGCTCGTCGGGATGATGCTGGGCGTGGCCATCGCGCTGTCGCTCGGCGCCGCCCGCGACCGTCGCAACGACCGCAACGAGCGCCGCGCCGCGACCGTGCCGCCCCGGAGCTTCCGAGCTGCCGATGCTTGAGGCGGGACAGGCGCAGGCCGAGGAGGACGGCGCGGTGAAGGTCGCCGGCTTCGCCATTCACCCCGCGATGCCGCGGCCCCGGGCCGTCCGCGGGACGAGCCCTCGCCTCGAACCCGGCCATGCGGCCGGCGCCACGCCGGAAACTCCCATGGATCGCCGCAGCGAGGCCGGCAGCGCCTGGCGCGTGCGGATGTTCGGCCACGACTTCGCCGCCGGTCCCGCAGCTGGGATCCTCGCCGCCTCGGCGATGCAGCCGTCGGCCGGGCCGCGCCTCGTCGTCACCGCCAACATCGACCACATCGTCCTGCTCTCGGAGAACGCCGCCTTCCGGCAGGCCTATGCCGGCGCCGTCGCGCGGACGCTGGACGGCACGCCGCTGGTCTGGCTCGCGCGGCTGCGCGGCCAGCCGGCCGCCCGCGTCACCGGGCACGACCTCCTCGCGCACGCGCTGTTCGCCCGGCCGGTCGAAGGCCGCCGCGTCTTCCTCGTCTGCTCGCGGGACGCGGTCGCCGAGGCGATCCGCGACCGGCTCAAGCGGTCCGGCTATGACGCGGATGCCGTCGCGACCTGCGTGCCGCCCTTCGGCTTCGACGACGACGCGGAGTACGGCCGCGCGCTGTCGGCCCGCATCCGCGAGCACGGCACCACCCTGCTGGTCATGGGCGTCGGCGCGCCGCGCTCGGAGGTCTGGGTGACGCGCCAAGGTGCGGCCCTCGGCACGCCGCTCGTGCTGGCGGTGGGCGAGGCGGTCAACGTCGCCGCCGGGCTGGTGCCGCGAGCGCCGGTGATGCTGCAGCGTGCCGGGCTCGAATGGGCGTTCCGGTTCGCCTTCGCGCCGCGACGGCTGTTCCGGCGCTACTTCGTGCGGTCGTGGCGCTTCCTCGCGCTCCTGCGCGGCGAGATCGGGAGCCGGGACGCGGCCTGACGCGCCGCTTCGCGGCTCCGCGGGTTCAGGCGGACGCGAACAGGTGCGGGTGCCGCAGGCGCAGCGCGAAGACCAGGGTCAGCGTCTTCATGTCCGCGATCTCGCCGGCGTCGCTGCGGCGGGCGAGGTCGTCGAGCGCCACCTCGTGGACGGTGATCGCCTCGTTCTCCTCAACCAGCCCGCCGCCCGGTCCCGACCGGTCGGCCGCGCCGAAGGGGGCGAGGAACAGGTCCATCCGCTCGGTCGAGATGCCCGGCGCGGTCCAGGCGCTGACCACCCGCTCGAGCACGTTCAGGTCGACGCCGGTCTCCTCGTAGGCTTCGCGGCGGGCGCCGTCCTCCGGGTCGCCCTCGTCGAGGATGCCCGCCGGGGTCTCGAGCATGTCCAGCGGGCCCTCGGCGAAGAACACCGGGGCGCGGAACTGCGAGACCAGGAGCGCGACGCGGCGCGTCGGATCGTAGGGCAGCACCGCCACCGCGCGACCGTGATCCTCGATCTCGCGGGTGATGCGGGTGCCGTCCGGCATCGTCACCTCGGCGACGAGGAACCGGGCCCAGCCGTCATGAACGAGGCGTGTCCCGCGGATGATGGGTACCATGCCTGTGGATCTTCCTACCCGAGTCGCGTCGAGGCCGTTCTAGGCAGGCGATCGTTCAGGAATGAGGCGGCTTCGCGGAGTCTCCGGGGCAGGTGCCGGGGCCGCGGCGGATCGAGAACCGGGTCGCCGTGCCGATCCGGTCCCAGGCTTCGACGGTGTCGCCCTCCTCGCGCACGAGGTTCGGGATGTCGAGGCAGGCCAGCGGATCGGTGCAGGTCACCCGCAGCAGCGTGCCCGGCGGCAGGCGGCGCAGCGCCTTGCGCGTCCGCAGCACCGGAAGCGGGCACTTGAGGCCGGCGAGATCGAGGTCGATCGGTGGTGCGTCCGGCATGCGAGAACCCCGGCGACGGGGCCGCCGTCGCCGGGGTCGATAGACCGGATCGATGCGGCTTGTCAGCCGGGCGAAGCGGCCGGCCGTGACCGTGGCGCGTGGCGAGGAAGCGGTGCGGGTCGCCCGCCCGATTACGGGAACCGGCAATGGGTGAAGGCGGGGTCGACCGAGCGCTTCCACGGTCCCTCGTAGTCGGCGAGGCGGTCCTCGGCATGCGAACGCCCGGCCGCCACGATCGCCTCCAGCGGCTGCAGGTAGATCGTCTCGTCCCGTCCCGAGCCGTCGCGGCGGGCACGCGCCTTGAGGCCGGCCCGCGCGATGGCGAGCGCCTCGGCCGCGACCGCGCCCAGGCTGCGCCGCGCGACCGGCGTCGCGAGGCCCAGGCGCGGGACGGTGGCGCGCAGGGCCTCCCGGTCGGTCGCGCTCCAGCCCGAGACGAGGTCGAGAGCGGCATCGAGCGACGCCTCGTCGTAGAGCAGGCCGACCCAGAACGCGGCCTGCGCCGCGATCATGCCGGCATCGCCGACGTCGGCGCCGCGCATCTCGAGGAAGCGCTTGAGCCGAACCTCGGGAAAGGCGGTGGAGGCGTGGTTGGCCCAGTCGGAGACCGTGGCGTACTCGCCCGGCAACTGGGCGAGCTTGCCGGCCATCAGGTCGCGGAACGAGGCGCCCGAGACGTCGTGGTAGGTGTCGCCGCGCTTGACGAAGTACATCGGCATGTCGAGCAGCCAGTCGACGTAGCCCTCGTAGCCGAAGCCTGCGTCGAAGGCGAAGCCGAGCATCCCGGTGCGGTCGGCGTCGGTGTCGCGCCAGATCTCGGAGCGTCGCGACAGGAAGCCGTTCGGCCGCCCGTCGGTGAAGGGCGAGTTGGCGAACAGGGCGGTCGCGACCGGCTGCAGCGCGAGCGAGGCGCGGAGCTTCCGCGTCATGTCGCTTTCCGACGCGAAGTCGACGTTGACCTGCACGGTGGCGGTGCGCAGCATCATGTCGAGGCCGAGCGATCCGACCTTCGGCATGTAGCCGGCCATGATCTTGTAGCGGCTCTTGGGCATCACCGGCGTCTCGGCCCGCGACCATTTCGGGCTCATGGCGAGGTCGAGGAAGCCGATGCCGAGGCCGTCCGCCACGCGCTTCGTCGCGGCCAGGTGCTCGTCGAGTTCGCGGGCGGTGGCGTGCACGTCGGCGACCGGCGCGCCCGAGAGTTCGAACTGCCCGCCGGGCTCGATCGAGATCGCGCCGCCTTCCGCAGCCGACAGGCCGATGACGTGGCCGGCATCGAGGATCGGCTCCCAGCCGGTCTCGCGGCCGACGCCTTCCAGCAGGGCGCGGATGCCGCGCTCGCCTTCATACGGCACCGGTTCGCGCGTCTCGACGTAGAAGGGAATCTTCTCGTGCTCGGTGCCGATCGCGAAGCTCTCGCGCGGCTTCTCGCCGGCCGCGAACCAGTCGATCAGTTCGACACGCGTGGTGAGCGGTGTCGTGTCGGACGTATCGCGCGCCATGCGCTGCCTCGCCGTGAAATCATGGGCTGAACTCGGGAAGCGCGCCGGCCGTCTGGAAAAGAGCGATGCGGTCGTGCCCCGTCGCCGGGATGGGTCGTCCATAATCCAGGGCGCCGGACCCGACAACGCGACCTTGAGCGCCCCTGCCCCGCTTCGACCGGCAATCGTCGGGCGTCGGAGGCGCCGCGCGCGGTCGATGTGCGCGGGCGCACGCCGACCGGGCTATCATCGCGCGTCGCCGAGTACGGCCTGGACCAGGGCGAGCGCCGCGACCGCGGCGGTGTCGGCCCGGAGGATGCGGGGCCCGAGGGAGAGCGCCACGGAGTTGGGCCGCGCCAGGATCGCCGCGCGCTCCTCCGGCGCGAACCCGCCCTCCGGGCCGATCAGCACTGCGAGCGGAACGGGGCCCGCCGGATCCGCGGCCCGGCGCAGGGCGGCGACGGGGTCGGCGATCGCGGCGTCCTCGTCGCAGAACACCAGCAGCCGCTCCGGCGCGAGGTCGGCGAGCGCCGCGGGCAGGCGCGCGGCTTCCATCAAGGCCGGCACGGCGAGGATGCCGCACTGCTCGGCCGCCTCGATCATGTTGGCGTGCAGGCGCTCGGTGTTGAGGCGGTCGCCTTGCGTGTAGCGTGTCAGGACCGGCCGGATCGTGCCCGCCCCCATCTCGACCGCCTTCTGGGCGAGGTAGTCGAGCCGCGCGCTCTTCAGGGGCGCGAACAGGTAGTGCAGGTCGGGCGGTGCGGTCTGCGGCCGTACTCGGTCGACGACGGTCAGATGCGCGCTCTTGCGCCCCGACGGCACCAGGTTCGCCCGCCACTCGCCGTCCCGCCCGTTGAACAGCAGCACCGGGTCGTCCGGCTGCCGGCGCAGGACGTTGAGCAGATAGTTCGCCTGCGCCCGGTCCAGGGGAAGGTTCGCGCCCGCGAAGAGGTCGTGCGCCACGTGAAGACGGGGCGCGGTGAAGTCGTAGGCCGCCATCCGGGCTCCGTCGCGTGCGGGATCGCCGCTGTCAACGCCGGAGCGAGGCGGCGCCGATGTTGCCGAAACATCACGGGCGCTGGTTTTCGAAACGTTACCCCGCCATGTCGGAGCCGGCCCGTTTGCGGCTCGATTGACGCCACATTCCTATGGCGAAGCGGAGCCCGGACATTCCGGACCGGCCGTACCGCAGCGCGGCCGACCTCCGGCTCGAAGACGACATCCGTCGACGCTGCGCGCCCTGCCGACGGCGCATCGCCTGCGACCGGGGCGGATCTCCAGGGAGACGAGACCATGCGCTACAAGACCTACGGACTGGCCGCCGCCCTCGTCGCGGGCAGCTTGCTGGCCAGCACGGCCGCCTTCGCTCAGTCCGCCGAATGCGGCGCGATCCAGACGACGCTGCAGACCCGCAAGGATCTCGTCGCCAAGGCGAACGTGGCGTCGAACGGAAAGAAGAAGATGACCCCGCAGGAGGCCTGCGCGCTGTTCGGCAAGCTTCAGTCCAACGGCGTCGAGGGCATGAAGTGGATCGCCGCCAACAAGGAGTGGTGCTCGATCCCCGACTCGTTCGCGGAAGGCTTCAAGGCCGACCACTCGAAGGTGGTGGGCATCCGCACCAAGATCTGCGGCATCGCGGCCCAGGCGACCAAGATGGAGGCTCAGGCCCGCGCTCAGGCCCAGAACGGCGGCGGCGGCGGCCTCCTCGGCGGCCCCGGCCTGACCGGCCAGTTCAAGATGCCGCAGGGCGCGCTCTGAGGCGGATGCGACCCGCCTCCCACCCGTTCCTCATCCCGTCCGGGCCCCGGTCGTGAATGCCGCGAAGGCGGTGGAATCCCGCGTCGCCGACGCGGTGACCGGCCATTGGGTCGACCGGCTCGCCCCGCGGGCCGCCCGGCCTTACCTGCGCCTCGCCCGCATCGACCGGCCGATCGGCTGGTGGCTGCTGCTGCTGCCGTGCTGGTGGTCGACGGCGCTGGCCGCCACCCGCGCCGGCCTGCCCTGGCCCGATCCGCGCCACCTGCTGCTGTTCCTCGTCGGCGCGGTGGCGATGCGCGGGGCCGGCTCGACCTACAACGACATCGCCGATCGCGACCTCGACGCGCAGGTCGAGCGCACGCGCTCGCGGCCCCTGCCCTCGGGGCAGGTCGGCACGCGCGCCGCCGCCATCTTCCTCGCCGCCCAGGCGCTGGTCGGCTTCCTCGTCCTGATGCAGTTCGATGCGTTCGCCATCGGCGTCGGGCTGTGCTCGCTGATCCCCGTGGCGATCTACCCGTTCATGAAGCGGGTGATGTCGATGCCGCAGCTGGTGCTCGGCCTCGCCTTCTCCTGGGGGGCGCTGATGGGCTGGGCCGCCCTGCTCGATCAGCTCGCCGCACCGGCCTGGCTGCTCTACGCCGGCACGATCGCCTGGGTGGTCGGCTACGACACGATCTACGCGGTGCAGGACATCGAGGACGACGAGATCGCCGGCATCCGCTCGTCGGCGCGGTTCTTCGGCGGCCGGCTTCGGGTCGCCGTCGGGGCCTGCTACGGGGCGGCCGTGCTGCTGATCGGCGCGGCGGCCTACGGGGCCGGGGCGGGACTGCTCGGTTTCCTGGGCGTCGCCGCGTTCGCGAGCCATCTCGGCCGGCAGGTCTGGCGGCTCAAGGCGCGGGACGGGCGGGAGGCGCTGGCCCTGTTCCGCTCGAATCGCGGGGCCGGGCTCATCCTGTTCGCGGGGCTCGCCGCCGATACGATCAACCAGGGCTGGCCGGGCTGAGCGCTCACGAGCGGGCGATGATCTCGTTCTCGCCGCGGTGGATCTGCGGGCGGACCGGGAGGCGGCCGGTCTTGCGGCGCACGAGGAAGCGCGGGCGGCGGTCGCCGAGCGAGCCGTGCCGGCGCCGAATGCGGGTCTTGCCGAGCATCAGCCGGCCGACCTGCGCCGACACGGTTGCGAGCACGCCGTCCTCGCGCACGATCATCCGCGGCAAGCCGGTGCGGGCGGCGAGGTCCCGCCAGATCGCGACGACCTCCTCCTCGCAGAACGGCCCGAGACGGGCGACGACGGCGCCGGCGGCGTCGACGAGGCAGAGGTCGAACCGGTCCTCGCCGCAGCTCTCCGCCTCGTCGGTCGCGAAGGTGAGCGCGATGCCGGCGGCCTTGGACGTCGCGGTGGCGGCGCCGAACACCGGCAGCGGCGAGGCGTCGAAGGCGAAGCGCGCCGGCGCGGCGCCGTCGCGATCGAAACGATCGGTCTCGGCAAGATGATCGGTCGGGTTCCGGTCCATGGTGTCGAACGTGTTCATCTGCCCGCCGTCCATTTGCAAGTGGCGACCTGCTCGGGTCGTCCGTTATGCCAAGCAGATTGGCGTCTAACCTCCCCACGGTGCCTTAAGAGTGAGCGTTAAGCGATCGTGGACAGCGCGTTCGCGCTCGGAATGCTCAACGGTTCCTTGCCGCGATCGATGAAAACCGCCGGTTCCGCGCTGCGGCCTCGCGATCCTTGTGGCGCTCCGGGGCAGACCCTACAACGGTGCGGTCGCGCGCTCCGGCGCGCCGCCCCCCTGTCGCGATCGGGACCATCCGCACGTCGCATCGGCGCGCGGGTCGGCGCGAGCCGCGACGCCGATCCCCCCTCCCGTCGCCGGACACGGACCGCCATGACCGATACGATCTCAGCGGACTTCGTGCACGCCCTGATGCCGGACCTGCGCGAGGCGCTTCGCGAGGCGGCGTCCCTCGCCCTGCCCTTCTTCCGCGCCGGCAGCCAGACCTCGGCGAAGATCTGGTCGAAGGCCGGCGGCTCGCCGGTGACGGAAGCCGACGTCGCCGTCGACACCTTCCTAAAGATCCGCCTGAGCCAGATCGTGCCGGCGGCGGCGTGGCTGTCCGAAGAGACGGCCGACGACGCCGTGCGGATCGGTCACGACCTCGTCTGGATCGTCGACCCGATCGACGGGACCCGCGCCTTCCTGTCCGGGCATCGGGACTGGTCGATCGCGGTGGCGCTGCTGAAGGCCGGCGAGCCGGTGATCGGCTTCGTGAACGCGCCGGCGCTCGGGCACGATTACGAGGCGATCCACGGGCGGGGCGCGACGCGCAACGGCGAGCCGATCGGCGCGCGGCAGGGCGTCGCACTGCCGACGGCCCGCGTCACCGGCCCGAAGCCGATGATCGACCGGTTGGGGCGTGGCGTCTCGCGCGATCTGGGGGACGCCACCTTCGAGCGCATCGACCGGATTCCGTCGCTGGCCCTGCGCGTGGCCCGCGTCGCCGAAGGCTCGGTCGATGTCGGGCTGGTCTCCTCGGATGCCCGCGACTGGGATCTCGCGGCGGCCGACCTGATCCTGCGCGAGGCGGGCGGCTCCGTCTGCGACATGTCCGGCGTCGCGACCGTCTACAACCGGACCGATCCGGTGCATGGCGAGCTGGTCGCGCTGCCGAACGACCTGCGCAACGTCGTCGTGTCGGCCTGGGACCGGGGCCGGTCGTGACGATCTCGCGGGCTTGAGCGGGCCCGAAACGAAGAAGAGCCGATCCTGCATCTTGCAGGATCGGCTCGGCGTGGTCAGGCGTGGGCGGCTTCGCGAAGGGCCAGAGCGGCCGGCGCGAGCCCGAGGCGGTCGGCGAGATGCCAGCGCAACTCTCGGGGCGAATGATAATTGTAGGATCGATCGATGAGGTGGGAGAGGTCGAGGGTCGGGGCGTCCGACGTCGCGCTCTGCTTGATGCACCCCACCTTGAAGGTCGCTGAATCCGTGACGGGCGACCGGACGCTACGGCGTCGGGTGTATTCGAACAACATGGTGTGTTTGATTGTCTTCCGATGTGACTGGGTTTGCTCCGCCACGCGGCGGGCCCGGCTCTGTTTCTGTGATGTTGCGATTAAGATTGCGTTTACCTTGACCGTCCGGCGCGGCCGCTCCCGGAGGATGGCAGCGTCGGATGGTTTCGACCGTGTTCACGGCCGCGTGGATGGGAGACCGATGGCCTCAGGCAGCCTGGAGGTTGCCGGCGGCGTCCTTGCCGCTGCGCTTGTCGGTCAGGATCTCGTAAGACACCTTCTGACCCTCGATCAGGTTGCGCATGCCGGCGCGCTCGACGGCGGAGATGTGGACGAACACGTCCTTGCCGCCGTCATCCGGCTGGATGAAGCCGTAGCCCTTGGTCTCGTTGAACCACTTCACGGTACCGGTATTCACGTAGAGAACCTCGTATCGACGATGGGTCGAGCCCTCGCGCTCGTGAAAGCGCGAACGGATCGACTGACTTCTAAGTCTGGTATGGGTGGCAGGGCGTCGGGCAAGGAACCCGTAACCGGCGTCCGTCCCAGGGTTTGGGCCCCCCAAAACCCTATCTAAGGGCTCCCTGCGGCCGCAACAAGGCAGGGATGCAGGTTCTCGGCGTGCCCGGGCAAAAGCGGAGGCCCGGCGGCTGGGATTCTCGTGGGCCCCAGTGCATATAAGGGTTCGCGCTCAGGCTTTTAGGCGATCCATGGCAGGTATCTCGGTTTCGTTGGAAGGGGCCAACATCCAGCTCTCCTTCCAGAAGGACGATCAGGCGACCGCCGTGGTGATGGATGCCCGCGCCGCCCGCGCCCTCGTGCGCGCCGTCGGGCAACTGCTCACCGCCATCGACGAACCTGAGGAGCCCGACATGGCCGAGGAGATGGGCGACGAGGAGATCGCGATGCTCGACGTGACCTCCTCCGCGATCGAGATCGGCACAGACGACCAGGGCCAGGCCGTCGTCGCGCTCCAGGCCGGCGCCCTGCCGCCGTTCCAGCTGCGCCTGACCGACGAAGAGGCCCGTCACGTGGCGACGAGCCTCTCCGAGATCCTCGCGGCCCCGCGCGACGTGCGGGCGTCGCACGGCGGCCACTGAGCCGGTCCTACATCCTGACGCCGGGATCGGTTGGGGCGCCGGGAAACACGTCCGGCTCCGAGCCGGGGCCGCCGGGCTCGTCGATGCCGGGATCGTTCACCGGATAGGGCGTGCGCGGCCCGGTCGGCCCGATATCGGGCATCTCGTCCGGCGGGACGGGCGGCGGAAGGTCCCCGGGGGTCGGTTCGGGGGTCGGAAGGCCGGGATTGGCCATGCGCTGCCTCGTGCAGTTGGGAATGAGCTAGCCAACGGATCGCCTGCGCGAGGGTTCCGCGCATTCCTGGGTTGCCGGATCGTCGGGGAACCGCGGGGAGACATCCCGGTTTGCCGGCCGACGTCATCCATCGGAGCGAACCGCCATGCCCGACATCAAGCAAGCCAAGGTCCTGATCCTCGCCACCGACGGGTTCGAGGAGACCGAGCTCACCGTCCCGCAGGCCAAGCTGCGGCAGGCCGGCGCGACGGTCCACGTCGCGTCGCCGAAATCGCGCGAGAAGCCGGAATCGATCCGTGGCTGGGACAAGACCGATTGGGGCAAGAACGTCGCGGTCGACCTCGACCTCGAGACCGTCGATCCGTCTGCCTACGATGCCCTCGTCCTGCCCGGCGGCCAGATCAACCCGGACAAGCTCCGCCTCGAGCCGAAGGCATTGGAGGTGATCAAGGCCTTCGTGACCTCGGGAAAGGTCGTCGCCGCGATCTGCCACGCGCCGTGGCTGCTGATCGAGGTCGGCGCGGCGAAGGGCCGTGACCTGACCTCGTTCTCCTCGATCCGTACCGACGTGATCAATGCCGGCGCCCGTTGGCACGACCGCGAGGTCGTGACCGACCACGGCATCGTCACCAGCCGCAATCCCAGCGATCTCGATGCGTTCTCGGCGAAGATCATCGAGGAGATCGCCGAAGGGCGGCACGAGCCCCGCTCCCTCGCCGCCTGATCGCGCGACGACACCAGAGAAGGCCGCCTGCCCTCTCGGCGGGCGGCCTTTTCGTCGAATGGAAGCCTCGTTCTCCGCTCAGCGCTTGGCGACGACGGCCTTCTGCGCCTTCGGCTTCAGGCCGGTGGTGCTGGCGATCAGCGCCGAGAGGTGATCCTGGTCGAGGTCCGCGGCCGCCTTCTGCGCCGGCTGGGCGGCGACGCGCTCGGGCTTGCGCGGCTCGATCGACCCGGTGGTCACCGGATCGGGCAGGCTCGCCAGAACCTGAGTGCTCGGCGCCGGATCGCGCTGGACCCGCAGCACCCAATGGGCGGCGGTGGACAGCGCCGCGATCGCCAGGATCGCCTTGACCCCGCTGGTGAGGAACCCCCGCATGATGGTCAAGCCCGACAAAACGCAGTGACACACGACCGGTTCCCCGGCCCATTGCCACTGTTGCCGATGAGCGTGAACGAAATCCGAAGGTCGGCACCGGCTGCCGTCCCGGAACGGGGCGAAACTTGTGTGGGCCATGCGCCGGGTCCGCGGTTCCTGTTCCCCGCGCCTCCGACACGCCTGCAGCACCCCGGCCCACCAGGATTCACAGGAGCGGTCCAGAGAACTGGTCCGGGCCGCCCCGTCACTGCCGACCCCGCGTCCATGCAGGCCCGAGCGGGCTCGCGAAACCTTCAGGCGCATCGGCCGCGGGGACCGCCGATGTAGGTGAAGTGCAAAGAGCCGGCAACCGATGCTCAGGACGATCCGCGCGTCCGCGACGATCCGCCTGCCGCTTCGGCGAAGGCGAGGAGCGTGGCGACGTCGTCCTCGCCCTCGGGCGCCGCGAGATGCGCGAAGGTCTCGGCCGCCCCGGCGAACATCGCGCCGCCGGCCGGGTCCGGCGCCAGGAAGTCGACGATCTCGTGCATTTCCGCGACCCAGCGGTAGGCCTTCGGCATCATGTCGGGAAACCCGCCGGCGAAGCGGGCGAGCAGCTCCGGCTCGCTCTCCATCAGCTCCGCCCGCAGCGCGTCGGCGGCGCCCGCGCGCTCTGCGCCGAGGACGATCGCCGCGGCCACCGCCTTCAGGCCCTTGTTGATGCCGGCATAGGCCATCTTCAGGCCGGACGCCGCCCCGACGCCACCCGCGCAGGCCCGCATGTCGAGGCCGCATGCGCGCAGGGCCATCAGCGGCGCGAGGTCGTCGCCGGCGACGTAGACCCGCGGCCCCTTCGCGCCGGATTCGGGCGGGAGCCCGAGGATCGCACCATCGAGGAACGGCGCGCCCGTGCCCGCGATGATCGCGGCGATGCCGTGCACCGTCGCCGGCGACACCGCATTGCAATCGACGTAGACCGGCTTTTTCGGCTGAGCCGCCAGGCTCGGGGCGAGGCGGGCCGCGAGGCCGGCGGCATCGGCCGGCGGCACGATCGACAGGATCAGGTCGGCCGCGGCGATCTCCGCATCGTCGGCGTGGCTCATGCCGGCGGCCCGGGCGCGGTCGCGGGTCCCGGCGCTCCGTCCGGTCAGCGATGTCAGGACGCGGACGCCGTTCTCGGTGAGGCGGCGGGCGACCGCGCTTCCCATGGCGCCCGGGGCGATGACGGCGATGGTCGGCATCGAATCACCTCAAGCCATGGCCCGAACCACAGGGACGATCCGCGGCGGATCCGTATCGAAGTGGCGGGCACCCGATGGTGCCCGCCGTCGTCGTGCTAGCGCAGCGAGCCGCAGAAGCGCTGGATGCGGTTGCACGCTTCCTCCAGCGTCTTGGTCGAGGTGGCGTAGGAGATGCGCAGGTTCGGGCCGAGGCCGAAGGCCGAGCCGTGCACGGCGGCGACGCCCTCCGCCTGCAGCAGCTCGGTCACGAAGTCCTCGTCGGTGGCGATGGTCTTGCCTGACGGGGTCGTGCGCCCGATCGTCTCGGCGCAGGACGGGTAGACGTAGAACGCGCCCTCCGGCGTCGGGCATTGCAGGCCCTTGGTCTGGTTCAGCATCGAGACCACGAGGTCGCGCCGCTCCTGGAACGCCGCCTTGAACTGCGCGAGGTGCGCCTGCGTGCCGTCGAGCGCGGCCACCGCCGCCCATTGCGAGATCGAGGACGCGCCCGAGGTCTGCTGGCCCTGGACGAAGTCCATCGCCTTGATCAGCTTCTCCGGGCCGGCGGCGTAGCCGATGCGCCAGCCCGTCATCGCGTAGGCCTTCGAGACGCCGTTCATGGTCAGCGTGCGCTCGTAGAGGCCGGGCTCGATCTGCGCCGGGGTGACGAATTCGAAGTCGCCGTAGGTCAGGTGCTCGTACATGTCGTCAGTGAGCACCCAGACGTGCGGGTAGCGCATCAGCACGTCGGTGATCTTCTTCAGCTCGGCATGGCTGTAGGCGGCGCCCGAGGGGTTCGACGGCGAGTTGAGGATGATCCACTTGGTCTTCGGCGTCAGCACCCGCTCCAGCTCCTCGGGCTGGAGCTTGAAGTCGTGCGCCATGTCGGTCTCGGCGAAGACTGGCGTGCCGCCGCAGAGCACCACCATCTCCGGGTAGGACACCCAGTAGGGGCGCGGGATCACGACCTCGTCGCCGGGGTTCAGCGTTGCCAGCAGCGCGTTGTAGATCACGTGCTTGCCGCCGGTGCCGACGATCGTCTGGGAGACCTTGTAGTCGAGCCCGTTCTCGCGCTTGAACTTCTTCACGATCGCTTCGCGCAGCGGCACGATGCCCGACACCGGCGGATACTTGGTCTCGCCCCGGGCGATCGCCTCGATCGCGGCCTGCTTGATGTGCTCGGGCGTGTCGAAGTCGGGCTCGCCGACCGACAGGCTGATCACGTCCATGCCGCCGGCTTTCAGGTCGCGCGCCTTCTGCGTCATCGCGATCGTCGCGGATGGTTTTACGCGCGAGAGGGCGTCGGCGAGAAAGCCCATGGTCGGGTGCTCCGGTTTTCATGCAGGTTTCGCCGTCCCGTGACGGCGGCGGGACCGTAGTCGCGGCTCCTGGGACGAGCAAGGCGCCGGCTCGGGGTTCGCCGGCAAACGTCACGCACGGGGTGCAGGGCTCGTGCTCGGCCGCCGCCTCGACGGCGGCTTCCGGCGACACCATCTCCTGGCGATGGCAACGCTCTCCGTCCTCGACCTGTCGTTCGTCGGTTCCGGCTCCAGCCCGGCTCAGGCGCTGCGCGACTCCCTCGACCTCGCCCGCCACGTCGACCGCCTCGGTTACGGGCGATACTGGCTCGCCGAGCACCATGCCCTGCCCTCGGTCGCGAGCCCGGCCCCCGACATCATGGTCGGCCAGATCGCGGCCGCGACCCGGACGATCCGGGTCGGCTCGGGCGGGATCATGCTGCCGAACCACGCGCCGCTGATGGTCGCCGAGCGCTTCAAGGTGCTGGAGGCGCTGTTTCCCGGGCGGATCGACCTCGGCCTCGGGCGCGCGCCCGGCACCGACGGCATCACCGCCCAGGCGTTGCGCCGGCGCGAGGCGCCGCGCGGCGGCGACGACTTCCTCGAGCGGCTGCAGGAGCTGATGCTGTGGGAGACCGGCGGCTTCCCCGAGGGCCATCCGTTCAACACCGTGACCGTGATGCCGGCCGGCGTGCCGCTGCCGCCGATCTTTCTGCTCGGGTCGTCCGACTACAGCGCGCATCTGTCCGCACGCCTCGGGCTCGGCTTCGCCTTCGCCCAGCACTTCGCCTCGTTCGACGCGCGTGGCCCGATGCTCGACTATCGCCGCGGCTTCCAGCCCTCGCGGTGGGGCACCCGGCCCCATGCGATCCTCGCGGTCGCGGCCGTCTGCGCCGAGACCGAGGCGCAGGCCGAGCGCCTGGCGCTCAGCACCCAGCTGGCGACGCTCCGGCGCGAGCGCGGCGAGTACGCTCCGATCCCGACGCTCACCGAGGCCGAAGCCTATCCCTACAGCGATGCCGAGCGCGCCCGCATCGCCCGCGGCCGAGACCGGTTGCATGTCGGCACGCCGGAGACTGTGCGCGCCCTGCTCTCGGGCCTCGCCGAGGCGACGCAGGCCAACGAGATCATGGTGGTCTGCGCCGTTCCCGATCAGGAGGCCCGGCGGCGCTCCTACAGCCTGCTGGCGCAGGCCTGGGGACTCGCCGAGACGGCCGCGGCCGCGTGAATCGCCGGACGACATCCTGACCAGCCTGTCGCCTCGACCGGTCCCGGGCTCCTGACATCGATCCGGGATCGGCGCATCCTGGCGGTCTCGACGCGGCTTCGCGGCGTCGGGCACGCGGATGGCCCGTCGAAGGGCCGCCACCCAGGCATCGACGATCTCGGGAGGAGAGAACGATGTGCGATCGACGCGACTTCCTGAAGGCGACGGCCGGTCTCGCGGCCACCGCCATGGCCGCCCCGGTCGCGGCACGGGCCGCGGAGAAGGGGCCGCCCGCGCCGACCGCCTTCGGCATGCCGCGCGACATGATCCTGATCAACCTGCGCCGCGACGGCGGCTACGGCCTCGGCCTGAAGACCCCGGACGGCGTGCTCGACGTCGCCGCCGCCGGGAAGGCGGTCGGCCTGCCGGTGCCGGCCGACATGGACGACCTTCTGCAGAACGGGAAGGGCCCGATGCTGCGCGCGGTGATCGACGCGGTCGAGGCGGCCCCCGACCCGCGGCTGACGATCCCCGAGGACCGGATCGCCTACGCGCCGCTGGTCACCCGGCCGGAAAAGATCATCATGATGGGATTCAACTATCGCAAGCACGCCGAGGAGACGGGAACGCCGCCGCCGAAGGACCCGCCGCTGTTCAACAAGTACAACAACACGCTCAACCACCACGGCGGCACGATCCGGCTGCCGACGCAGGCGGCGCGCGAGTTCGACTACGAGACCGAGCTGGTGATCGTCTTCGGCCGGGAATGCCGCGACGTCTCGGAGGCCGACGCGCTCGACTACGTCGCCGGCTACGCCACCGGCAACGACTTCAGCGCCCGCGACCTGCAGACGCTGACCGCGCAGTTCATGATCGGCAAGACCTCGGACGGGTTCGCGCCGCTCGGGCCCTACCTCGTCACCGCCGACCGCGTGCCCGACCCGAACAATCTGCGCCTTGTGACCAAGGTCAACGGCGCGGTGCGGCAGGACTGGACGACCGCGGACATCATCTTCAACTGCCGCCAGCTGATCAGCTTCGCTTCGAAGGTGATGACCATCAAGCCGGGCGACGTCTTCTACACCGGCACGCCGCAGGGGGTGATCTTCGGCGAGAAGATCCCGCGGGCGGAGCGGCAATGGCTGAAGCCGGGCGACGTCATCGTATCGAGCCTCGAAGGGCTGGGCGAGCTGCAGTTCAGCCTGGTCTGACCAGCGTTCGGAAATACCTATCCGCCCGCACTCCGCAGTCCTTACCGCTTGCGGGAACGACGTGGCTCCGTACCGGCAACCGAGGGATCGCGCGGATCACCGCGCGGTCCTCTCTGTCGTCTAGGGCCGAGGCCGCCGCGTCTCAGCCGCTGAACAACCCGCGCAGGCGGCTGAGGAAGCCGCCGGTCGGGGTCGTCGCGGCGGCGGCGCTCGTTGGGGCGGTCGCGGCCGCCCGCGTCGGCGCTTGAACCAGGCCCAAAGCCGCCGTGTCCGTGCTCTCGCGATCGATCAGGATCAGGCCGCCGGTGTCGCGGGTCTCGGCGTAGGGGTCGAACGGCACCGCGCGGTCGAGCTTGAGCGTGACGTCGGCGATGTCGTTGGCGACGAGCTTCTCGGCCGGGCCGGGCTGCCCGGTCTCGGGGTCGATGCGGTTGCGGATGCGGTCCACCACGGCGTTGGCCGTGACGGTGCCGACCTTGGCGAGCAGCGCCGTGCCGGGGGCGAGCTCGGTCTCGGCGGCCCAGAACAGGCGCACGTCGAGGGTGTCGGAGACCTGCATCGGATGCGAGGCGGCGGCGATGACGCTGCCGCGCGAGGCGTCGACCTCGTCGGCGAGCACCAGGGTGACCGACTGGCCCTCCTGGGCGCTGGCGAGATCGCCGTCCGGGCCGACGATCCGCGCCACCGTGGAGGTGCGCGCCGACGGGGCGATCGCCACCGCGTCGCCCGGCTTCACCGTGCCGGCGGCGATGAGGCCCGAGAACCCGCGGAACTCAGAGTTCGGCCGGTTGACCCACTGCACCGCCATGCGGAACGGCGCGGCCAGCGCCTCCTCGTGCACCGGCACGCTCTCGAGATAGGCCAGCAGCGGGCCGCCCTGGTACCACGGCGCGGAGACCGCCGGCAGCACGACGTTGTCGCCGTTCTTGGCCGAGAGCGGGATCGCCCGGACCTCGACGAAGCCGAAATCGCGGGTGAAGGCGGAGAAGCCTGCCACCAGCCCGTCGAAGGTGGCCTGCGACCAGCCGACGAGGTCCATCTTGTTGATGGCGAGCACGACGCGGCGGATGCCGAGCATCGAGACCAGCAGGGCATGGCGCCGGGTCTGGCGGGTCAGGCCCTGGCGGGCGTCGACCAGGATCACCGCCACGTCGGCGGTCGAGGCGCCGGTGGCCATGTTGCGGGTGTACTGCTCGTGGCCGGGCGTGTCGGCGACGATGAACGAGCGCTTGTCGGTGGAGAAGAACCGATAGGCGACGTCGATGGTGATGCCCTGCTCGCGCTCGGCCTGGAGGCCGTCGACGAGAAGCGCGAGGTCGACCTCCTGCCCTTGCGTGCCGTGCTTCTTCGAATCGCGCTGGAGCGCGGTGATCTGGTCGTCGAAGATCTGCTTGGTGTCGTGCAGCAGGCGGCCGATCAGCGTCGACTTGCCGTCGTCCACCGAGCCGCAGGCGATGAAGCGCAGGACTTCCTTGCTCTGATGCGCGGCCAGGAACGACGCGTAGCCGAACTCGGGGGCGTCGAACGCGTCCTTGGAGGGGTGGACCGTCATCAGAAGTAGCCTTCCTGCTTCTTGCGCTCCATGGCGCCGGCGCCGTCCTTGTCGATCACCCGGCCCTGCCGCTCCGAGGTGCGGGCGGCCAGCGTCTCGCCGATGATCGCCGGCAGCGTGTCGGCGCCGCTCTCGACCGCGCCGGTGAGCGGATAGTCGCCGAGCGTGCGGAAGCGGACCTTGCGCAAGGTCGGCGTCTCGCCGGGCTTCAGCGGCAGGCGGTCGTCGTCGACCATGATCAGCTGCCCGTCGCGCTCGACCACCGGCCGCGGCTCGGCGAAGTAGAGCGGCACGATCGGGATCCGCTCCTGCTCGATGTAGAGCCAGATATCGAGCTCGGTCCAATTGGAGAGCGGGAAGATGCGCAGGCTCTCGCCGCGCTTCTTGCGCAGGTTGTAGAGGTGCCAGGGCTCGGCCCGCTGGCGCTTCGGGTCCCAGCGGTGCTGGGCCGTGCGCAGGGAGACGATCCGCTCCTTGGCGCGCGAGGCCTCCTCGTCGCGGCGGGCGCCGCCGAAGGCCGCATCGAACTTGTGCTTGTCGAGCGCCTGCCGCAGCGCCTGCGTCTTCATCACGTCGGTGTGGACTTCCGAGCCGTGGCTGATCGGGCCGACGCCGCGGGCGAGCCCGTCCTGGTTGGTGTGGACGATCAGGTCGAGGCCGAGTTCCTTCGCGCGGGCGTCGCGGAAGGCGATCATCTCGCGGAACTTCCAAGTCGTGTCGATGTGCATCAGCGGGAACGGCAGGCGGCCGGGGGCGAACGCCTTCAGCGCCAGGTGCAGCAGCACCGACGAATCCTTGCCGATCGAGTAGAGCATCACCGGGTTCTCGGTCTCGGCGACCGTCTCCCGGAAGATGTGGATGCTCTCGGCTTCCAGACGCTGCAGGTGCGTGAGGCGGCTACCGGCTTGCGCCTGGATCGCGGGTGCGGCGCTCATCGGGCCATCTCCGGTCTGTGGGATTGCGTGGTCTCGAATGCCGCGGCTTCCTCGCCGGGCGCGACGTCGGCCTCGGGCACGTGGACGTGCAGGCCGCATTCCTTCTTGGATTCCTGCTCCCACCACCAGCGGCCGGCACGCTCGGGCTCGCCGACACGGACGGCACGGGTGCACGGGGCGCAGCCGATCGAGGGGAAGCCGCGATCGTGCAGCACGTTGTAGGGCACGTAGTTGTCGCGCACGAAACGGTCGACGTCCTCGCGCGTCCAGTCGGCCAGCGGGTTGAGCTTGATCAGGTCGCGGCTCTCGTCGAACTCGGCGAGCGGCGTGTCGGCGCGGTTGGCAGACTGGCCGGCGCGCAGGCCGGTGAGCCAGCCGGCCGCCCCGTCGAGGGCGCGGCCCAGCGGCTCGACCTTGCGGAAGCCGCAGCAGGCCTGCCGCGCCTCGATCGAATGGCGGAAGCCGTTGATGCCGGATTCGCGCACGAACGCTTCCTCGGATCGCCGCTCGGGGGCGTAGGCGCGGATGCGGATGCCGTAAGCCGATTCCGTCTCCGCCCAGACGTCGTAGGTCTCGGGATACAGCCGCCCCGTATCCAGGGTGACGATCTCGGTCCGGCCCTTGGCCATCGCGAGCGCGTGCGTCAGCGCCTGATCCTCGATGCCGAGGCTCGTGGTGAAGACGAGGCGTCCGGGGATCGTCGCCTCGATCAGCGCGATCCGCCCCTTGAGGTCGAGGGGCTTGAGCTGGGCGGCGAGATCGGCCGCCGCCTGGGGGGTGGGAAGGGTCATCGCCTGTTCGTTCGCGGGCCGGGTCGTGCCAGGGGCACTGGTTGTTCCCTGAGATGTTCGCTATAACGAACGGTGTCAAGGCGCCGCCGCGAGGCCCGGATGCCCTACGCTGCGATGCAGTAAGCCCTGGCAACACGCCGCAATCGGGATCGGTTGCGCGAAAATGGAAGTTCCTTCTCATGGGCGCCCTGCATGGGCCGCATGGCGAAGCGACGTCGAGATGCGAGGTTGGCCGTGGATTCGATCGATCTGAAGATCCTGGCACTGCTGCAGACGGACGCGACCCTGTCGATCGCCGCGATCGGCGAGCGGGTCGGCCTGTCGCAGACACCATGCTGGAAGCGCATCCAGCGCCTCGAGGCCGACGGGGTGATCGACCGCCGCGTCGCCGTGCTCGACCCGGTCAAGCTCGGCCTCGGGCTCACCGTGTTCGTCTCGATCGAGACCGCCGACCATTCGCGCGAGTGGCTGGAGCGATTCGCCGGCACCGTCTCGGCGATGCCCGAGGTGCTGGAATTCTACCGCATGGCCGGCGACGTCGATTACATGCTCCGCGTCGTCGTGGCCGACATGAGCGCCTACGACACGTTCTATAAGCGCCTGATCGCGACGCTGCCGTTGAAGAACGTCACCTCGCGCTTCGCGATGGAGAAGGTGAAGTCGACGACGGCCCTGCCGCTGCCCGCGCCACCGACGAACGGCCGCCAGATCCAGGGATTGCCGCCGACCCTCGTGGCGGTCGGAGAATAAAGTTCTTTTTTGCGCCGCAACGACGATCGACTCCTTCTCCAAATCAAGCGTTCTGTAAAACGGACGTTTTCCCGTTGACAGGGGCCTTCCGCCCCACGACATGGTCTTCCGATGTCACGCCAAAGCCTTCTTCCCCGCACCGCGCCGTTCGGCGACAGCGAGCGGGCCAGCCTCGACGCCGTGCTCGGCAGCGCCACCGCGATCCAGCGCGCCTGGCTCGCCGGCTTCCTCGCCGGGATCGACGCGGCCGGCGGGCAGCCTGCGGCGGCACCGGCCGCTCCGCCGAAGGCCGCCGAGCCGCTGACGATCATCTACGCGAGCGAATCCGGCAACTGCGAGGCCCTGGCCGGCACCGTCGCCAAGCTCGCGCGCAAGCAGGGCTTCAAGCCGAAGGTCATCGACTTCGCCGACCTCGACCTCGCCGTGCTGCCGAAGGCCGGCAAGCTCGTCGCCATCGCCGCGACCTGGGGCGAAGGCGAGCCGCCCGCCCGCGCGACCCACACCTACAACGCCCTGATGAGCGACGGCGCCCCGCGCCTCGACGGCGTCGAGTTCGCGGTGCTCGCGCTCGGCGACACCTCCTACGCCGAGTTCTGCGCCATCGGTAAGGCGCTCGATGCCCGTTTCGAGACGCTGGGCGGCAAGCGGGCGGCCGAGCGCGCCGACCTCGACCTCGACTACGAGAGGCCGGCCGCCGCCTGGATCAAGGACACGCTGAAGGCGCTGGCGCCGGCCCCGGTCGCCGCCGACAACGTCGTGGCGGTCGACTTCGCCCGCGCCACGGCTGCCGAGGACGAGGATGCCGAGCCGAGCCGAGAGCCAGTCGTGGTCGAGGTGGTCGAGCACGTGAACCTCAACTCGTCGCGCTCGGACAAGGAGACGATCCACCTCGCGCTGGCCTTCGAGGACGGCGCGCCCGCCTACGAGCCCGGCGACTCGCTCGAGATCTACCCGGAGAACGACCCGGCCCTGGTCGAGGAGATCCTGAAGGCGACCGGCCTGACCGGCGACGAGGCCCTGCGCCGCTCGCTGCTCGCCGAGCGCGACATCACCACCCTCTCGGCCGCCACGGTCGAGCGCTTCGTGAAGGCGACCGGGCACGACGAGGCCAAGCGGCTGATCGAGAGCGGCGAGGTCCGCGCCTGGATCGAGGGCCGCCACCTCATCGACCTGATCGAGACCTACCCGGCGGCCCTGACCGCCGAGCATCTCGGCGGCATCGCCCGTCCGCTGCCGCCGCGCGCCTACTCGATCGCGTCCTCGCGCAAGGAAGTCGGCGACGAGGTCCACCTCGTGATCGCCGCCGTGCGCTACGAGACCCACGGCCGGGCGCGGACCGGAGTCGCCTCGACCCACGTCGCCGACCGGATGTCGGACGGCGCCAAGCTCCGGGTCCGCCTGAAGCCGAACCGCCACTTCCGCCTGCCCGCCGACCCGGCGACCGACATCATCATGGTCGGGCCCGGCACCGGCGTCGCCCCGTTCCGCGCCTTCGTGCAGGAGCGCCGCGCGGTCGAGGCCACCGGCCGCTCATGGCTGTTCTTCGGCGACCGGCACTTCACCCACGACTTCCTGTACCAGCTCGAATGGCAGGAGGCGCTGGAGGACCGCTCGCTCACCAAGATCGACGTGGCGTTCTCGCGCGACCAGCCGGAGAAGCTCTACGTGCAGCACCGCATCGACCAGCATCGCGAGGAGCTGGTGGAGTGGCTGGAGGGCGGCGCGCACCTCTATGTCTGCGGCGACGCCAAGGCGATGGCCAAGGACGTCCGCGTCGCGGTCGAGAACGCCTACGCGGCGGTGAAGGGCCTGAGTGCCGACGATGCCGCAGCGGCGGTGTCGGCCCTTGAGCGCGCCGGGCGTTACCAGCAGGACGTGTACTGACGCCACCTCTTCCCTCTCCCCCCTGCGGGAGAGGGTGGCCCGCGAAGCGGGTCGGGAGAGGGGAGCGACGATGCCGGATACGGCGCTCCCCTCTCCCGACCCCTGCTGACGCAGGGGCCACCCTCCCCCGCAAAGGGGGGAGGGAGATGCGTCGGCAGTCGAAATGAATCGAGACGGATCACCGCCATGGACGACCACAAGCCTGCTTCCGAGCGCGTCTACGAGACCCCGCCGACCGGCCGCCCGATCGACGAGGCGGAGGCCGCGCGGGCTGCGGGGCTCGCGCACAACGAGCACCTGAAGATCGCGAGCGGCTATCTCCGCGGCGGCTTGGCCGACGGGCTGCTCAAGCACGCCACCGGCGCGATCTCCGACGATGACGGCCAGCTCGTGAAGTTCCACGGGATGTACCTGCAGGACGATCGCGACCTGCGCCCGGAGCGGACCAAGAAGAAGCTCGACAAAGCCTACGCCTTCATGATCCGCCTGCGCATCGCCGGCGGCGTCATCAGCCCGAAGCAGTGGCTGGCGCTGGACGACATCGCCACGACCTATGCCGGCGACGCGATCCGCGCGACGACGCGCCAGACCTTCCAGTATCACGGCGTGATCAAGTCGAACCTCAAGCGCACCATGGCGGCGATCGACGCCGCGCTGCTCGACACCATCGCCGCCTGCGGCGACGTCAACCGCAACGTCATGGCCGCGACCAACCCGGCCCAGACCCACGCGCACGCCGCGGCCTACGAGCTGGCCAAGGACATCTCCGATTCGCTGCTGCCGCGGACCAACGCCTGGCGCGAGATCTGGCTCGACGGCGAGAAGGTCGTCGGCGGCGAGGAGGAGTTCGAGCCGGTCTACGGCAAGACCTACCTGCCGCGGAAGTTCAAGATCGTCGTCGCGGTGCCGCCCTCGAACGAGGTCGACGTCTTCGCGCACGACCTCGGCTTCATCGCGATCCTCGACAAGGCCAACAAGCTCACCGGCTGGAACGTCACCGTCGGCGGCGGCATGGGCATGACCCACGGCGAGCCGGACACCTTCCCGCGCACCGCCGACCTGATGCTGTTCTGCAAGCCGGACGAGGCGGTGAAGGTCGCCGAAGCGGTGATGACGGTGCAGCGCGACTGGGGCAACCGCACCAACCGCAAGAACGCCCGGCTCAAGTACACGATCGAGCGCTACGGCCTGAAGGCGTTTCGCGCCGAGGTCGAGAAGCGCGTCGGCAAGGCCTTCGCCGACCCGAAGCCGTTCACCTTCACCGGCAACGGCGACCGCTACGGTTGGACCGAAGGCGACGACGGCCGCCATCACCTGACGCTGTACGTGCCGTCGGGCCGGATCAAGGATTACGAGGACGGCCCCAAGTTCCTGAGCGGCCTGCGCCGGATCGCCACCGAGCACGAGGGCGACTTCCGCCTCACCGGCAACCAGAACGTGATCATCGCCAACGTGCCCTCCGAGAAGCGGGCGGCGATCGAGGCGCTGGTCGACGAATACGGCCTGACCAAGGGCGCCGGCGCCCTGCGGCGCAACTCGATCGCCTGCGTCGCGCTGCCGACCTGCGGCCTCGCCCTGGCCGAGAGCGAGCGCTACCTACCCGACCTGATGACCGAGCTCGAGGCGAGCCTCGCCCGCCACGGCCTGCAGGACGACGAGATCACGATCCGCTCGACCGGCTGCCCGAACGGCTGCGCCCGCCCGTTCATCGCCGAGATCGGCCTCGTCGGCCGCGGCCCCGAGCGCTACCACCTCTACCTCGGCGCCGCCTTCGACGGCTCGCGCCTGGGCAAGCTCTACCGCGAGGACGTGAAGGCCGACGAGATCCGCGACACCCTCGACCCGCTCTTCGCCGACTACGCGCGCGGCCGCAATCCGGGCGAGCGCTTCGGCGACTACCTCGTCCGCGCCGGCCACGTGGCGAAGACCACCAACGGGCCCGACTTCCACGACAACATCGGCGCGCTGAAGCCCGCCGCCTGACGCGAAACCGCCTCCGCGCCGCGAGCGTTCGGAAACCTCGGCTCGCACCTCGCGTTGCGCCTGCATCGGCGTAACCCGGGGGCGACCATGAGTGATGCGAAGGCGATCCGCTACGCGGTGGTCGGCGGCGGCTGGATCTCGCAGGCCGCCTTCATGCCGGCGGTGGCGCAGACCGGCAATTCCACGATCACGGCGCTGGTCACCGGCGATCCGGAGAAGGCCGCTTCGCTCGGCGAACGCTATCGCCTGACCACCTTCTCCTACGACCGCTACGCCGAGGCGCTGGCCTCCGGCCTGTTCGATGCGGTCTACCTCGCGCTGCCGAACGCGATGCACCGCGACTACGCCGTGCCCGCGCTGGAGGCCGGCATCCATGTGCTGCTCGAGAAGCCGATGGCGACGAGCGTCGCCGAGTGCGAGGCGATCATCGCCGCGGCCGAGCGCGGCAACGCCCGGCTGATGCTGGCCTACCGCCTGCACTTCGAGCCCGGCTCCCTCGACGCGATCGAGCGGGTGCGGACCGGCGCGATCGGCGAGCCGCTGGTCTTCACCGCGACCTTCGGCCAGCACGTCGCGACCGAGAACCACCGCGCGCACCAGGGCTACTGGGCCGGGCCGGTGCCGGACATGGGTACCTATCCGATCAACGCCGTGCGCAACCTGTTCGCCGACGAGCCGGTCGAGGTCCACGCCCACGGTGCCCGCCGGCCGGGAAGCCCCTACGCCTTCCACGGCACCGTCGCGGTCACGCTCCGTTTCCCCGGCGACCGCCTCGCGCAGTTCACCGTCTCCTACGAGACCGACTCGGTCGACGCCTACCGCATCGCCGGGACCGAGGGCGACCTCCTGATGGCGCCGGGCTTCACCTTCGGCCAGTCGCTCGCGGGCGAGCTGACCCGTGGCGGCGAGACCGAAGCCCTGTCCTATCCGAGCGTCGACCAGTTCGGGGCCGAGACGCGGTACTTCTCGGATTGCATACTGAACAGACGCGTGCCGGAGCCGGACGGCGAGGAGGGGCTGGCCGACGTCCGCATCCTTGCCGCGATCGAGCGCGCGCTCGAGACCGGCCAGCCGCAGGCCCTTGCGCCGATGCGACGCCGGACGCGGCCGGACGCGTCGCAGGCGATCGCGCTGCCCGAGATCACGCCCCCGGACCTCGTCAACGCCGCCAAGCCGGGCGGCTGAACGCAGCGAGCGGCCGGCGATGCGACCGGCCTCGCTCTTACCCATCACCGCGTGCTGAAGTGATCGCGCCGAGTGGACCTCGTAAGCAGCATGATCTTGGGATCACGCGGCCGTCTGCGGTGTCGCTGCGCGGCATCTCGGCACCAGGGACGCGCGGGAGGCGGCGATCGACGAAGCGCCCAGCTCATGCGCGTCGGAACAAGGTTCGTCATGCGTCGCCATGTTGCCTCGCAGCAAACACGTGCTGCCCTGCAAAGACCAAAGCTTGACGGTAAGATGCGGATAAATCTCCGCGCGCGTCGAACGAAGTGGGGCCGTGCTCGTTATCCCGAAAATCCATACGGGACCGAGACATGGGCAAGCACGAAATCCTCGGATACTTCGAACACCGCCGCGACGGCGCCTGGGTCTGCGTCCGTCCGTTCACGCTGACGACCAAGAGCGCGGCGGTCGACATCCGCCAGGGCATGCGCTTCGACTACGGCAAGCGCGTCGGCGGCGTCGACCTCGCTGAATACCTCGAGCAGCTCGGCTCGCAGTTCGGTTCGTAAGCCGTCTGCTTTTTCGGCGTTCGATCGATCAGGGTGATGCGGGCCCTCTGGCCCGCGTCGGTCACAAGCGATAGGCGGTCCGGCAGCCGCCCCAGTGGCGCCCTTTGATCTTCAGCGGTGCGTCGACTTCGGTCACCATGATGATCTGGGTGCCGAGTTCGCGTCGGTAGACCTGAAGCGTCACCGGCCGCATTGAACGCGCCGCCGTGATGCCGGTCCGGTCGTCGAAGATGCGCAGGTTCCGCGCGTTGACGTGGTTCCACATCGGGTCGTCGCTCCGCTGCGGCTGCGAGTAGACCCGGTTGTGGAACGGCAGGAAGCCGTTGCGGTCGGTCAGGATGCAGAACATCATCCGCTCGTCGCGCCCGAGTTCCGCCTCGAGGATCGGTCCGAGCAACCGCACGATCGGCTCGACCGAGCGCGTCATGAACTGCGCCGGGTTTGAGCCGGCGATCGGCCGGTAGTCGGTGTCGAACAGGGCCGCCTCCGACACGCGCCCCGCGGCCAGCTCTCCTTCGAGGATCGACGCGGCCTGCGCCGCCAGGGCCTGGACCTTGACGATCAGCGGCGCGTGCTCCGCGTGGATCGACGCGATCTTTGCCAGCAGCTTGTCGCGGAACGCGCCGTCGTTCGCCTGGAACGCGCAGTGCACCCCCATCGCGCTCGTCGCCACCACCTGTGCCTGGACCACGCCGACGGTGTCGATCGCGATGGCGATGCCGGCCCCGACCGCGATGGATTCCCCCTCCGGCGCGCGCAGCAGGACGCCGCCCTCGCTCAGATCAACCGTGCGGGTGCTGCGCCCATCCGGCAGGCGGACCTGGAGGTCGGCCGGGTAACGATCGAACCGGCGCCGGTTGCCGAGCTCGCTCTGGCGGACCACGGTGACGAAGCGCTGGCCCAGGCGGCCGGCCTGCTCGGCCGCGGACGCGGTGGCCGACTGCATGCGCTCCGCCTGGCGGTCGAGGTCGAACGCGGCGGCGCTGGCCGAGCCCGCATCCGCGTCGAGATGCGCGACGAGGTCCGAGGTGCGGGTCGCCTCGTCGACGATGCTCGTGACCGTGCGGGCTTGGATGTCGGCGATCTCCCGGACGCTGGCGAAGGACGGGCGGACCGATTCGATGGCCCCGGCCGCGGCCTCGATCGCGGCGCCGGAGGCGGCGGCGCCTTCCCGGAGGCGCAGGACGCGGGTCCGCACCTCCTCGGCCGCCCGCGCCGTCTCGACCGAGAGCGCCTTGACCTCGGCGGCGACGACCGCGAAGCCGCGCCCGGCCTCGCCGGCGCGGGCGGCTTCGATCGTGGCGTTCAGCGCGAGCAGGTTCGTCTGCCGCGCCACCGCGGCGATCGTGTCGACGATGCCGGCGATCTCGTTGCCGGCCTGGGCCAGCGTCGCGATCAGGGCGCGCGCCTCGGAGCCGCGATCGCCGGCATGGTCGAGATGACCGCCGGCCTGCGACATGGCCGCGGCGGTCTGGCTCGCGAGGGTCGACAGGCTTCCGGTCTGGCCGGCGAGGCTCGCGGTCGCGGCGGCCGCGTTCCGCGAGACCTGGACGAGGTCGTCCATCTGCGCCCGGATCGCAGAGAGGCCGCCCTTCATCTCGGCGACGTCGCTCTGCGCGGTCTCGATCGAGCGGCTCACCCCTTCGATCGCGGAGCGGACGTCTTCCTCGATGGCGTTCACGACGTCGCCGTCGAGACGCGCCGCGACGGCCGCCACGGGCGCCACGGGCTTGGGCTGCTCGATCGCCTCCACTGGCGTGGAGGCGTCGATGGTGCGCGCTGGGGCTCTGGTTCTGAACTGGAACAGCATACCCTCAGATGTGACTGAAGTCCGCTACCATCCTGTTAACGCTGCCGGGATCATGCGAGGGACGCGGTCGAAACGGCCGGTCGCGGTTCAGGCGCCGCCCCACTGCATCGTCAGGCCGCCGTCGACGACGAGGGTGTGCCCGGTGACGTAGTCGGCATCGTCGCTGCTGAGGTAGAGGATCGCCTTGGCGATGTCGTCGGGCTGCCCGGCGCGATGCCACGGGATCCGCTCGAGCGACTTGTCGAGCACCTTCGGGTCCTCGAAGCGGTCGGCGGTCATCGGCGTCTCGATCAGGCCGGGCGCGACGTTGTTGACGTTGATCTTGTCCTCGGCGAGCTCGCGCGACAGGCTTCGGCAAAGCGATCCGACGCCCGCCTTCGACATGCCGTAGGGCGCGCTTTCCGGCGTCGGCAGGTGCTGCGCGACCGACGAGACCATCACGATCTTGCCGCGGCCGCCCTGCACCCGGCGCATCTTGATGAAGGCGCGGGCGCAGAACAGCGGCCCCATCAGGTTCACGCGCAGGATCTGCTCCAGCCGCGCATCCTCCATGTCCGCCACCGCCATCCCGCTCATCGCCTGCCCGGCATTGGCCACCAGGATGTCGATCGGCCCGAGGTCGCTGGCGATGCGGTCGAAGGTGGCGGTGACGGAGGCCGGGTCGCCGACGTCGTTCTGGATCACCAGCGCCCGGCGCCCCGTCTCCTCGACCAGGCGCGCGGTCTCGGCGATGCCGTCCGCGTCGGTGTTGTAGGTGATCGCGACGTCCGCGCCGCGCTGCGCGAACAGGAGTGCGGTGGCCCGGCCGATCCCGGAATCCGCACCGGTGATCAGGGCCTTCTTGCCTTCGAGCTTCATCGGTGCCGGCTTCGCTGCTGGAGGTGGTCCGGCCCCGCCATCGGGCCGTTTCAGCGGGCCAATTCGGGCGTCGCGGCCCGGTTCCTCACAGGTGCGCGGTCCGACATTTTGACGCTTTGCCGGATTGCGGCATACGCTCGGTCCATGACCATCGCCGTCGACCTAGAACGCATCCAGAGCGACGAGAGCGCGCCGACGACGCGCTGCCGGATCCTGGCGACGGCCGAGCGCTCGTTCCGCGAGATCGGCTACCAGAAGACCACCGTCGCCGACATCGCCAAGACGCTGAAGATGAGCCCGGCCAACGTCTACCGGTTCTTCGACTCGAAGAAGGCGATCAACGAGGCGGTGGTCGAGCGCCTGGTCGGCGAGGTCGAGGCGCTGATCTCGACGATCGCCGACGCCCCGGGCTCGCGCGCCGCGGACCGCCTGACGGCGGTGATCGGGGCCTTGTACCGCGACACCTCCGAGCGCTGCCGCGCCTTCCCGCGCATGCACGAGATGATCGAGGCGGCGATGAGCGAGAGCTGGGAGGTCTGCCGCCATCACGTCGACCGGATCGGGGCGGTGTTCGAGCGGATCGTCGTCGACGGCGTCGCGCGCGGCGAGTTCGAGACGGACGATCCGGCCGGCACGGCGCGCTGCCTGCACACGGCGATCGCGCGCTACAGCCATCCGCTGCTGGTCAGCCAGTATCCCGACGCCCCCGTGCCGGACCTCGACGTGATGATCGCGTTCCTGCTGCGAAGCCTGCGACCGGCCGGCCGCTAAGACGGGTCGGTCACTCCGATGCGGGGTTGGCCGGCTCCGGCGCGATGCCGACGTTCGGCTGCTCGCCGTCGTAGCCCTCGATGATCAGGATGTCGGCATCGGCGCCGTTCTTCTGCTTGGCGCGCGCGGCCTGGTAGCTGTCCGACTTCCAGCAGGCGAGCGCGTCGTCGTAGCTCGCGAACTCGATCACCACGTTGCGGGCACGCGCCGTCCCGGTCACCGCCTCGAAGCGTCCGCCGCGCACGAGGAAGCGGCCGCCGAACTCGGCGAAGGCGGCGCCGTTCGAGGCGGCGTAGTCCTTGTAGGCCTCCGCGTCCCGCACATCGACCCGGACGATCCAGTAGCCGCGCGTCATTCTCGTCACTCCTGTGCTGCCATCTCGGCGAGGATCGCTTGTGCCACGGCGCGCGGATCTGCGGCAGCGGTGATCGGGCGGCCGACGACGACGTGGTCGATGCCCGCCGCGCGCGCCTGGCCCGGGGTCATCACCCGCTTCTGGTCGCCGGCGGCGCTGCCGGCCGGGCGGATGCCCGGCGTCACGATCAGGCTGCCCGGGCCGACGACGGTGCGGACGGCCTCCGCCTCGAAGGCGCTGCAGACGATGCCGTCGATGCCGGCCTCGGCCGCCTGGAAGGCGCGGTGCGCGACGAGGTCGGAGATCGGCAGCGCGTAGCCGGATTCGCGCGCGTCGCCCTCGTCGTAGGAGGTGAGCACCGTCACCGCGAGGATCTTCAGGTCGGACGCGCCGCGCCCGCGCACCGCCGCGCGCATGGTCTGCGGGTAGGCATGCACCGTCAGGAAGGTCGCGCCGAGGCCGGAGAGCGCACGCACCCCCTCCTCCACCGTGTTGCCGATGTCGTGCAGCTTGAGGTCGAGGAAGACCTTGAGCCCGCGCGCGGCGAGTTCCGGCACCAGCGACAGCCCGCCGGCATAGGCCAGGCGGTAGCCGATCTTGTAGAACGTCGCCGCGTCCCCGATCCGGTCGATCAGCGCGCGGGCCGCCGCCGGGTCGTCGAGGTCGAGGGCGACGATGAGGCGGTCGCGCGGGTCGGTCGGGCTCGGGTTGGGCTGATCTCGCATCGCAGTTCCCGATCACGCGGCCGGGTGCGGTGTCAATCGCGCCCCCGCGGGGGCAGCCATGACACCGGAAGCCATGACTCCGTTCGCCGTGACCCCGCCCGCCATGACGCGGGCCACCTCGGCCTTCAGCACCGGCAGTAGCTCGGCCTCGAACCAGGGCTCCCGCTTGAGCCAGCCGTTGTTGCGCCAGGACGGATGGGGCAGCGGCAGCACACGCGGGGCACGCGGCTCGGCGAGGATCTGGCGCCAGCGCCGCACCGTGCCGGTGAGCCCGTCCGGCATCTTGCCGAGGTGCCACGCCTGCGCGTACTGGCCGATCACCAGGACGAGCTCGAGATGCGGCAGGCCGGCGAAGAGCTCGTCGCGCCAGCGCTCGGCGCATTCGCGCCGCGGCGGCTTGTCGCCGCCCTTGGCATCGAGCCCCGGGAAGCACGAGCCCATCGGCACGATCGACACCCGGCTCGCGTCGTAGAAGGCGGACTCGTCGAGACCGAGCCAGGACCGGAGGCGCACCCCCGACGGGTCCATGAACGGGATGCCGGTGCGGTCCGCCCGCGTTCCGGGCGCCTGGCTGGCGATGCACAGCCGCGCCGTGGCGGTCCCCTGGACGATCGGGCGCGGTTCCTGCGGCAGCGGCGGCCCGTAGAGCGGGGCGTCGCGGCAGATCCGGCAGGCGCGCAGGCGCGCGGCGGTGCGGTCGAAGGCGGTGTCCATGCTGGATGCGACATGGGCACCGCGTCGCGCTTCGGCGAGCCCGGACCGACGCGACCAAAAGAAACGGCGCGGGACGAGGCCCGCGCCGTGGTTGCAGTTGGGTTCGAAGCTCTGGGAAGCGGGCCGACGCTACGCCCTGCCCCGCATCCGCGGCGTGTCGAACCTCACACGCCCTTCAAGCCGGCCAGGTCGAGCGGCAGCGAGCGCAGGCGCTGCCCGGTCGCGGCGAAGATCGCATTGGAGATCGACGGCGCGAGCACCGGCACGCCCGGCTCGCCGATGCCGGTCGGTGCCGCCGAGGACGGCATGATGTGGACCTCGACCACGGGCATCTCGCTCATGCGCGTCGGCTCGTAGGTGTCGAAGTTCTTCTCCTGCACCACGCCGTCCTTGAGGGTGATGCGGTTGCGCAGCACCGACGACAGCGCGAAGCCGACCGCGCCCTCGACCTGGGCGCGGATCACGTCCGGGTTCACCGCCACGCCGACGTCGACCGCCGCGACGATGCGGTTGACCTTCACCTTGGCGTCCTCCGCCGTGATGTCGGCGACCATCGCCACGTAGGAGCCGAACGATTCGTGGGCGGCGATGCCGAGGCCGCGGCCCTTGCCGTTGGCCTTGCTGCCGGCGTCCCAGTCCGCCTTCTCGGCGGCGAGCTTGAGGACGCCCGAGAGGCGCGGGGCTCCGGTCAGAAGCGAGAGCCGGTAGGCGAGCGGGTCGACGTCGGCGGCATGCGCCAGCTCGTCGATGAACACCTCCATCGCCTGCGCGGTGTGGCTGTGCCCGACCGAGCGCCACCACAGGACCGGCACGCCCTCGCGGGCGTTGTGGACCTCGAAGCGGTAGGCCGGGAGCGCGTAGGCGGTGTCGGAGGCGCCCTCGACGGTGGTCGAATCGATGCCGTTCTTGACGATCATCGCCTCGAACGGCGAGCCGATCATGATCGACTTGCCGATCATCACGTGCTGCCATCCGACGATCCCGCCCTTGGCGTCGAGCCCGGCGCGGACCTTGTGGTAGACCGTGGGGCGGTAGTAGCCGCCGGACATGTCGTCCTCGCGGGTCCAGACGAGGTGGACCGGCGCCTTGGCCCGGGTCGCCTTGAGGATGGTCGCGGCCTCGGCGATGTAGTCGGCGGTCGGCGTCGCGCGCCGGCCGAACGAGCCGCCGGCCCATTGCGTGTGCAGGCGGACCTTGTCGGTGGTGGTGCCCATCACCGCGGCGACCGTGGCCTGCTCGATCGTCTGGAACTGCAGGCCGGCATAGACGTCGTAGCCGCCGTCCGGCGCCTGCTCGATCGTCGCGTTCAGCGGCTCCATCGCGGCGTGCGCGAGGTAGGGGAAGGTGAACTCCGCCTCCAGGACCTTGGCTGCGCCCTTGATGCCGGCCTCCGCGTCGCCGCGCTCGGAGGCGACGAGGCCGGGGCGCTTGGCCTGCTCGCGGTAGCCGGCGAGGATCGCGTCGGAGGAGTGCGTCTCGGCCGCGCCGTCGTCCCACACCACCTTCAGCGCCTCCCGGCCCTTCATCGCCGACCAGGTGTCCTTGGCGACGACCGCGACGCCGGAGGGAATCGCGACGACGTCGACGACGCCCGCGACTTTGCGGGTCGCGGCGTCGTCGAAGCTCTTCACCGTGCCGCCGAAGCGCGGCGGGCGGGCAACGACGGCGGTGACCTGGCCGGGCCGACGGATGTCGAGGGCGTAGACGGCGCTGCCGTCGGTCTTGGCCGCGGAATCCAGGCGCGGCGTACGCTGGCCGATCAGCGTCCACTGGCTCGGGTCCTTCAGGCGCGGCTCCTGCGGCACCGGAAGCGTCGCGGCGGAGGCCGCCAGCTCGCCGAACCGGGCCTGCCGGCTCGAGGCCGCGTGCCGGACGACGCCGTTCGCGACGGTGATCTCGGCCGCCGGGACCTTCCACTGGTAGGCGGCGGCCGCGACCAGCATCTCGCGGGCGGCGGCGCCGGCCTTGCGCAGCTGGAACCAGGAATTGGCGATCGCCGTCGAGCCGCCGGTTCCCTGGATCGGGCCCATCAGCAGGTTGTTGTAGCGGGCGGCGTCGGCCGGCGCGAACTCGGTGCGCACCCGCGACCAGTCCGCATCGAGCTCGTCGGCGAGGATGGTGGCGAGGCCGGTGGTGTTGCCCTGCCCCATGTCGAGGTGCTTGATGATCACCGTCACGGTGTCGTCGGCGCCGATCCGCACGAAGGCGTTCGGATCGGCCTTCACACCCGACAGGTCGGGACCGGCGGCGGCGCGGGCGGTGTTCTTCAGATCGAGGCGGAAGCCGATGACGATCGCGCCCGTCGCGGCGGCGCCGCCGGCGAGGAAGCTGCGGCGGGTCGCGCGGGGAGAGCGCGGGTCCGTCTGACGGATCTTCAGCATGGCGTGGCTCCGGTCAGTTCGGGAACGGGCGAAGGGCGTTCGAAGGGGGCGAGCGACGGGCCGTGCGATCCGCGCGAAGGGACGCGCGGACGAGCCGGATCAGGCGAGGGTGCGGGCGGCCTCGTGGATCGCCGCGCGGATGCGCTGATAGGTGCCGCACCGGCAGATGTTGCCGTCCATCGCGCCGTCGATGTCGGCCTCGGACGGTTTCGGGTTGTCGGTGAGAAGGCCGATCGCGGACATGATCTGGCCGGACTGGCAGTAGCCGCACTGGACGACGTCGAGCTTGCGCCAGGCGCCCTGCACGGCCTCCGCGACGCGGCCCGAGATGCCCTCGATCGTCGTGATCTTGGCCTCGCCGACGTCGCCGATCCTCGTCTGGCAGGAGCGGACCGGCTGGCCGTCGAGATGGACCGTGCAGGCGCCGCACTGCGCGATGCCGCAGCCGTACTTGGTTCCGGTCTTGTCGAGGTGGTCGCGCAGCGCCCAGAGCAGCGGCATCTCGGGATCGGCGTCGACGGTGTGCCGGACGCCGTTCACGGTGAGGTTCAACATCCGAGATCTCCCGCGCGCAGAACTTATGCCGTCGATGGCTAATCCTCGGACGCATCCACAAGATGTGCGTCCGCGCACGAACCGCGCACGAACCGCGAACGGTCCGGAACGTCAGTGCACGCTTCGCGCGATGGCGACAATCCTCGCCCTCGCGGCAGGCCGTTCTTAACACATCCCGCGCATCGTCGATCCGCCGCATGTTGCGGTCGGGCACCCCGCACCGGCGCCCCCTACGTCCAGCCTTCGAAGAGGCCGATGTCCGAACTGACGGTCGAGATGGTGCAGCGCGGCCGCGGTCCTTCGTCGGAGGAGGCCGTGCGCCGCCGTGGCGTCGCGCGCGACATGCGCTCGGTCCGCGAGAAGCTGACCTCGAAGACGGGCCTCGAACGGGCGTTCGACTACGAGCTGCTGCGCCTCTACGCGCAGTATCGCGCCGGCGCGGGCATCCCGCTCGGGCTGTTCGCGATGGCGCTGGCCGGCGCCGCCTGCTTCTGGGTCGAGCCGCTGGTCGCGTCGCTCTGGGCGCTGTGCGCCTTCCTGATGATCACCCTCAACGCGTCGATGAGCCGGAGCTTCCTGCGCGCCGAGCCGGACACGGTGTCGCTCGCGCGCTGGCGCCGCCGCTTCGCCTTCGGCGAGGTGCTGCAGAGCCTGAGCTGGTCGGCGTTGATCGGGCTCGGCGCGGTCGGCGGCTGGCACTTCGCGATGTTCGGCCTGGTGATCGCGGCGGCGGTCGCGACGATGGTGGCCGCCACCGTTCCCGCCGCCGCCGTCGCCGCCCTGGTGCCGCTGGCCCTGGCGACCCTGTGCCTGCTCGCCTTCACTCGCCAAATGGACGCGGTGATGCTGGTCGCGATGGCGATCGGCTCGCAGATCTTCTTCCTCGGCCTTGCCCGCCGCATCTACACCTCAACCATCGGCGCGCTGCAGTCGCGGGCGGAGAAGGACGCGGTGTTCGGCGAGCTGGAGGAGGCCAAGGCCAATTCCGACGAGGCCCGGCGCCGGGCGGAGGAGGCGAACCTCGCCAAGTCGCGCTTCCTCGCCACCATGAGCCACGAGCTGCGCACGCCGCTCAACGCGATCCTCGGCTTCTCGGAGGTGATGAAGAACGAGGTGTTCGGCCCGCACACCGCGCCGAGCTACGGCGAGTATTCCAACGACATCCACGACAGCGGGATGCACCTCCTGAACCTCATCAACGAGATCCTGGACCTCTCGCGGATCGAGGCCGGCCGCTACGAGCTCAACGAGGAGGCGGTGAAGCTCGCCCACATCGTCGAGGAATGCCGCCACATGATGGGGCTCAAGGCGCGCGGCAAGAACCAGACCTTCCTGGACTTCGTCGACGAGACCCTGCCGCGGCTCTGGGCCGACGAGCGGGCGTTGCGGCAGGTGGTGCTGAACCTGCTCTCGAACGCGGTGAAGTTCACGCCGCCGGGCGGCGAGATCACGATCAAGGTCGGCTGGACCAGCTCCGGCGGCCAGTACGTCGCGGTCAAGGACAGCGGCCCCGGCATCCCGGAGGATGAGCTCGGCACCGTCATGTCCTCGTTCGGCCGCGGCTCGCTGGCGATCAAGACCGCGGAGCAGGGCTCCGGCCTCGGCCTGCCGATCGTGAAGGGCCTCGTCGACCTGCATGGCGGAAACTTCACGCTGAAGTCGAAGCCGCGCGAGGGCACCGAGGTGATCGTCACGCTGCCGGCGAGCCGGGTGATGGACACGCTCGCCGCCGTCGCCGTCGGACCGGAGCCGGAGAAGCCCGCGGCGTCGGTCCGTGCCAAGCCCGCCGCCAGGGCCGCCTGACGCATCCCCAGGCGCGATGAGGTCCGGCTCGCGCGAGGCGGATGCGATCCCGCACGATGCCCTATCAGGCGATCAGCCGAGCCCGCCCATCGCCCGGATCAGCGCCCACTCGGCCTCCGTCACCGGCTGCACCGAGAGGCGCGAGTTGTTGACGAGAACCATGTCCTTGAGCGCCGTCTCGGCCCTGATCGCGTCGAGGGTGACGGGATTCGGCAGCGTCTCGACGGCGGCGAGGTCGACCATGCCGAACCGGCCGCTCGCGTCGGTGTGATCCGGGTAGTACGGCTTGATCACCCGCACGATCCCGACGACGGCCTTGCCCTCGTTCGAGTGGTAGAAGAACCCGAGGTCGCCGACCTGCATCGCCATGAGCTGCTTCTTGGCGAGGTGGTTGCGCACCCCGTTCCAGTGCGTACCGGTTTCCCCGGCGGCGACCTGCTGCGCCCACGACCAGGTCGCGGGCTCGGACTTGTAGAGCCAGTGGGGCATGCGTCTCGTCGCTTGCTCGAAGATCAGGACCGGCCGACCGCCGCGGCCCAGAAGGCGAGGCTCGCCGGGTTGATCGGCGATCCGGCCCCTGCGTTCCGCGCGGTCGCGAACGCGTAGAAGTCTTGCGCCTCCGCCTCGCCGAGCAGGTCGCGGATCGCCGTGAGGATGCGGGTGATGCGCAGGTGGTTGTGGTCGTGGGGCGCGAGCCAGCGATCGGTGTCGGCGTAGAACCGACGCATCCGCGCGAGCGCCGCGCTCAGGCCCTCGCGGGCGGCCGGATCGCGACGGATCGAGTCCGCCTCCGCCGGCGTCAGCACCGGCGCACCGGGCACCGCGCGGCTCGCCTGCTCGAGGGGGAAGCACCACTGGATGAAGTCGTGGACCGCCTCAATGCGGTCGTCGTCGAAGGCGAGCACGGTGGCCAGCGTGCGGCCGGCGCCGTCGGTGCCGCCGCCCGCGAGGAAGGCCTGGATCGAAGTCATTCGGATTCCGCCTTCAGCGGGCGGGCGAGCAGCGCGGCGACCACGTCCTCGACGCTCGCCCGCCCGGCCACGATCGCCGCGACGGCTTCCGCGATCGGCATCTCGATCCCCTGCCCGCGGGCGAGCCCGACCAGGGCGGTGGCGGTGAAGGCGCCCTCGGCGAGCTTGCCGCCGGCGGCGGCTTCCGGCGTGGCGCCCGCCCCCAGGGCGAGGCCGAAGGCGAAATTGCGCGATTGCGCGGAGGATGCGGTGAGCACCAGGTCGCCGAGCCCCGACAGGCCCATCAGCGTCTCGGGCCGGCCGCCGAAGCTTCGCGCGAACCGCATCAGCTCGGCGAAGGCGCGGGCGATCAGGGCGGCGCGCGCGCTCTCGCCGAGGCCGCGCCCGGCGACGATGCCCGATGCGATCGCGAGCACGTTCTTGCCGGCGCCGCCGATCTCGACGCCGCGGACGTCGTCGGTGTGGTAGAGCCGCAAGGCCGGGCCGGACAGCAGGCGCGCGAGGCGCGCCGCGAGGTCCGCATCCGCGGCCGCCAAAGTGACCGCCGTCGGCAGGTTGCGCGCGACGTCCACCGCGAAGCTCGGGCCGGACAGCACCGCCACGGGCGTACCCGCCGGCAGCACCTCGGCCGCCACCGCGCTCATGAAGGCGCCGGTCGTCCGCTCGATGCCCTTCGAGCACAGGACCACCGGCGTGCCCGGCGCGAAGGCGGGCGCGAGCTGCCCGAGCACCGCGCGGGAAGTCTGCGCCGGCGTGACCAGCAGCACCGCCTCGGCGGCGGCGAGGTCGTCGGCCTCGGCCGTCGCCCGGATGCGCGGATGCAGCTTCACGCCCGGCAGGTAGCGCGGGTTCTCGCGCTCGGATTCGAGGGTGGCGGCGGATCGGGCGTCGCGCAGCCACAGGGTGACCGGGCGCCCGGCCGCGGCGGCGGCGTTCGCCAGGGCCGTGCCCCATGCGCCGCCGCCGACGACCGCGACGGGTCGCGCGTTCTCGCTGCTCATGCGGGGTCTCCGGAACAATCCGCCGCCGCGAGCCGATAGAGCACGTGCCGCTGCAGCGGGTGGCCGGCGGTCAGCGCCGGATGGTCGAAATCGGCCTCGCGCACCATGCCGAGCCGCTCCATCACCCGTCGCGACGGCGCGTTGGCCAGCGCCGTGAACGCCACCACGCTCGGCAGCCCGCAGCGGCCGAACAGGTCGGCGAGCGCCAAGCGCGCGGCGCGCGTGGCGATGCCGCGCCCCCAGGCCTCGGGGCTCAGGCGCCAGCCGATCTCGATCAGGCTGCCCGGGCGCTCGCCCCCGGAAAACGGCATCGACCGCATCAGCCGCATCGCCCCGACGAAACCGAGGAACGGGCCGCCCGGCTCCTCGACCGCCCACGGCCCGAAGCCGTCGGCCTCGAAGCGGCGGTCGAGCGCCCGCGCCTCGGTCAGGCTCTCGGCGGGCGATTTCAGCTTCGGGAAATGGCGCATCACGGCGGGGTCGGCGTTCAGGCGCGCGAACGGCTCGTCGTCCGATCGGCGCCAACGGCGCAGGCGCAGCGAACCGGTCTCCAGGGTGTCGGGGGCCTTGGGCAGCCGGCGCTTGCCGCGCCATATCAGGGAGCGGCGGTTGAGCAGGGCGAGGTCGGCGCGGCCGGCGAGCACGGCGTTGCCGAGGTCGATCGCGACCGCGAGCCGGTCGGGCGGCATGTTGGCCCAGGCCGGCGCCGCCACGCTCTCGCGCCACGGCCCGTTGCAGGCGTTGTCGAGCAGGATGCGGGCGAAGCAGTGGTCGTTCACGACGGGCCAGTCGGGATGGTCCGGCGCGGCCTGCGGCAGGAGGCGGTCGACCAGCTCGCGCCACCGCGCCTGCGGCTCGCCGACGGGGGCTGGAGCCGCCTCCGGCTCGGGCTCCGTCACGCGGAGATCGCGGAGATTGCCGCGCGAGAGGATGTGGCGGGCGGCGCCGCTCATTCGGCGCTGGCCTCGGGGCGGGGGGCGTCGGCGAAGGGCCAGCGGGCGCGGGCCGGCGCGGTGATGTCGTCGGTCAGCCCGAGGCGCAGCCGCTCGATGCCGGCCCAGGCGATCATCGCGCCGTTGTCGCCGCAGAGCGCCAGCGGCGGGGCGACGAAGGCGAGGCCCGCCTCGCCCGCGAGCGCGGCCAGCGCCCGCCGGATCGCGCCGTTGGCCGAGACTCCGCCGGCGGCGACGAGCGCGGTCGGGTGGCCGGCGACGGTGGAGAAGGTGCGCAGCGCCACGCGGACGCGGTCGACCACCACGTCGACCACCGCGGCCTGGAAGCCGGCGCAGAGGTCGGCGACGTCGCGCTCGGCGAGCGGCGCGGTGCGCTCCGCCTCGATCCGCAGCGCGGTCTTCAAGCCGGACAGCGAGAAGTTGGCGTCGCGACGCCCGAGCATCGGCCGCGGCAGGGTGAACCGCTCCGGATCGCCGGCTTCCGCCATGCGCTCGACCTCGGGGCCGCCGGGATAGGCCAGACCCAGGAGCTTGGCGACCTTGTCGAAGGCTTCGCCGATGGCGTCGTCGATGGTGCTGCCGAGGCGCACGTAGTCGCCGACGCCCTTCACCGCCACGAGCTGGGTGTGGCCGCCGGACGCCAGCAGCAGGAGGTAGGGAAAGGCCAGGCCGTCGGTCAGCCGCGCGGTCAGCGCGTGCGCCTCCAGATGGTTGACCGCGAGCAGGGGCTTGCGCGTCACGAGCGCCAGGGTCTTGGCGGTGACGAGGCCGATCAGCACCCCGCCGATCAGGCCGGGGCCGGCCGCCACCGCGATGCCGTCCACGTCCTTGAGGGCCAAGCCGGCGCGGTCGAGCGCCCGCGCGATCAGCCGGTCGAGCACCTCGACATGGGCGCGGGCGGCGATCTCCGGCACCACGCCGCCATAGGCCGCGTGCTCGGCGATCTGGCTCAGCACCTCGTTCGACAGGATGACGCCGCGGCCGTCCTCCCCCGGCGCGACGATCGCGGCGGCGGTCTCGTCGCAGGTGGTCTCGATGCCCAGCACGTTCATGGTGACGATCGACGCTTCCGTTTCCGCGCGAACCCGCCCGCCCCGTGTATCCGCACCGGACGCCCCCCGGCAACGACCGGGACCGCCTCAGGGCGCGTCGGCGTCGTCGGCCGGATCGGCCTCCGGGATCGGCGCCGCGCCCCAGCCGGCCAGCACGGCGTTGAGCTCGTCGAGGACGAAGTGGCGGGCGCTGTCGCGGTCGTAGCCCTCGGCGAGGAGGTCGTCGTAATCGGTGAAGACGTGGCGGGCATAGGCGACGAGCGCAAGCCGGGCCGCCGTCTCGGGCGCCGCCCCGCGCAGGCCCGGGCTGGCGAGCGCCGAATCGACGATCGCCTCGGCCTCGAACCCGGGCAGGCGCCGGGCGAGCCGCGCGAGCGCATCGGCGACCTGCTCGCGACGGTTGCGCGGTGCCCCGCCGTCCTGTCGCGCTGCGGGCAATCGACGCTCCCCTCTCCGCTCCGGCGCGATCGGCCGGCCTCGATGTCGGCGTGCCATAGTTTTTGACCAGGTGCACGTTAGGATGGGTTGCATCGACGACGCGCCCGATCGGGATCCGCACGAGGACGTGCGGCCGGCCGCACGCGCGACGCCCCGGAGACGACCATGATCCGCCGCCTCGCCTTCCTCCTGCTGATCCCCGCCCTCGCGACCGCCCCCGCCCTCGCCGAGAAGGCCGCCACCGGCGCGACCGTGCCGCGGCCGTCCGGCGCGCCCCCCGCCAGCGAGGCGAGCAAGGCCTCCGCGATGAAGGCGGCGAACGAGGCCGAGATGATCAAGGCGCAGAAGGCCTCGGCCGCCCGCGACAAGGCCTGGGACGCCCGCACGCGCAACTCGATGTCCTCGATCTGCAAGGGCTGCTGAGGGCACGGGTCCGAGCGAGCCGCACCGGCGGTGATCCGGTTCGAGGGCGTCTCCAAGCACTTCGCCGGGGCGCCCGGCCCCGCCGTCGACCGGCTTGACCTGACGATCCCCGAGGGCACCACCTGCGTGCTGATCGGGCCGTCCGGCTGCGGCAAGTCGACGACCCTGCGCCTGGTCAACCGCCTGATCGAGCCGGATGCCGGCCGCATCACGCTCGGCGGGCACGACGTCGCGGCCGTCGACCCGATCGCGCTTCGGCGCGGCGTCGGCTACGTGCTCCAGGGCATCGGCCTTTTCCCCCACCGCAGCGTCGCGCGGAACGTCGCGACCGTGCCCGAGCTGCTCGGCTGGCCGAAGACGCGGATCGCGGCGCGCGTCGACGCGATGCTCGACCTCGTCGGGCTCGATCCGGCGCTCTACCGCGACCGCCGCCCGGACGCGCTCTCCGGCGGACAGCGCCAGCGCGTCGGCGTCGCCCGCGCGCTCGCCGCCGACCCGCCGGTGATCCTGATGGACGAGCCCTTCGGCGCGGTCGATCCGGTGGCGCGCGGCCGGCTCCAAGCCGAGATCGGCGCGATCCTCAAGCGCCTGTCCAAGACCGTGCTGATCGTCACCCACGACATCGACGAGGCGATGCTGATGGGCGACCGCGTCGTGCTGATGCGGGCTGGCCGCGTCGTCCAGGCCGATGCGCCGCAGGCGCTGCTGGCCGCGCCGGCCGACCCGTTCGTCGCCTCCTTCGTCGGCGAGGACCGGGCGCTGCGGCGCCTCGCGCTGCTCACCGTCTCCGAAGCCGCCGAGCCCGGAACGGCCGCCGACGCGCCGGAGATCGCGGACACGGCGACGTTGCGCGATGCGCTGTCCATGATGCTGGCAGGCGGCCGCACCCGGCTCGCGGTCGCCGGTCCCGCCGGGCCGCACGTGGTGACGCTCGATGCGGTCCGGCGGGCGGGCGCGGTCGGCAAGCGCGAAGCCTGATACCGAACGGCTCGGCCGTCGCCGGTTCTGCACAGGCGATCCGGCCTGCCCCGACCCGGCACTTCCGACCCGCGCCGTCGGTCCGGGTCCGCGCAGCGGAGCCCGAAAGCCAGAGTCGCCGAAGCGGCAGGTGGGAGCACGACCTGCGGTTCCGAATTCCGGGCTCGCCACCGGCGCTCCGGAAATGCCGGGCGGCTATGACGGGCGACGGAGGGACGCGTGAACGCGCGCGACACGTCCGCCCCCTGGACATGGAAAAGGGCCGCCCTTTCGGACGACCCTTCCCAGCGGCACGACGGTGATCCGTCGATCGGCTCAGCGCGAGTAGAACTCGATCACCAGGTTCGGTTCCATCTGCACCGGGTACGGCACCTCGGTCAGGCCCGGCACGCGGGTGACGCGGGCGGTCATCTTCTGGTGGTCGACCTCGATGTAGTCTGGCACGTCGCGCTCGGGGAGCTGCGAGGCGACGACCACGATCTCGAGCTGGCGCGAGGCTTCCTTGACCTCGATCAGGTCGCCCGGCTTCACGAGGTAGCTCGGGATGTTGACCCGGCGCCCGTTGATCTTGATGTGGCCGTGGTTGACGAACTGGCGGGCGGCGAACGGCGTCGCCACGAACTTCGAGCGGTACACCACGGCATCGAGGCGGCGCTCGAGCAGGCCGATCAGGTTCTCGCTCGAGTCGCCGCGCAGGCGGATCGCCTCGGCGTAGTAGCGGCGGAACAGCTTCTCGGTGATGTTGCCGTAATAGCCCTTGAGCTTCTGCTTGGCGCGCAGCTGCGTGCCGAAGTCGCTCATCTTGCCCTTGCGGCGCTGGCCGTGTTGGCCGGGGCCGTACTCGCGGCGGTTCACGGGGCTCTTCGGGCGGCCCCAGATGTTCTGGCCCATGCGGCGGTCGAGCTTGTGCTTGGCCTGAATCCGCTTCGACATATCGCGTGTCCTCTCGCAAACGAGATAGTGAGGAACGCGCCCTCCTCTTCCCGCCGGCCTTGCGGCCCGGGACGACAGAGCCGCCTCGAAGGCGACTCACGGGTGCGTATGAAAACGCCAAGCGGCCCCTGAAGGAGCCGCGGTGACGAGCGGTTCGTAGTCGAGGCGGCCGGGCCGGTCAATCCTAAGCCCCCGCCCGCGCCTCTCGACCGGCCGCTGCCGCGCCGGGAAACGCGCCGTCCCGTATCCTTGACCGTACGTCCCAAACGCGTCGGGACCGCCTGCGCGCGCCTGGACCGCGAACGGCCGGGCCGGCATGCCTCGTCGCTGGACTTCACGCCACTGCCTGGACGACGATCGATGAACCGTGCCCTCTCTACGCTCCTGCTCGCCTGCGCGCTTGCCGGCCCGGCCCCCGCCTCGGCCGAGACGCCCGAGGAGCTCGCCTTCGGCTTCGGCCAGTTCACGGGCGCCGCCACCTTCTGCAAGATGCCGAAGGATCAGGTCTCTCAGCTCGCCGACACCATGCTCACGGGCTCGGGCATCGACACCGGCGGCCCGAGCCCTGCGATGACCCGCTTCAAGGAGGGCGTCGCCGACGGCGTGCGCTCGATGTCGGCGCCCGACGCGGCCACCTGCGCCGAGGTGAAGTCCGCCTTCGACGAGGCTTATGCGAAGCTGAAGTGACGCGGCCGCGCCGGCCTCAGGGCCGCGCGGCGAGGAAGGCCAGCACGCCGTCGCGATGCGGCTTGGCGCCGACGGCGGAGCTGTGGTCGCGGCCTTCGAGCTCGAGGCTTCGCGCGTTCGGCATCAAGGCCGCGAGGCCCGGGCCGGAGCCCGCGACGGTGTCGAGGGTGCCGACGCTGACGAGAACCGGCACGTCGATCTGCCCGATCTCGGCGCGCGACAGCGTCTGGCGCGAGCCGCGGATGCAGGCGGCGAGCGCTCGCAGGTCGCTCTTCGTCTGCTCGGCGAAGGTGCGGAAGGCGGCGGCCGTCGGGTTCGCCGCCTTCGCGCCCGCCGGCGCCTCCAACGCCTCGGCGATGCCGGAGGGCAGGCCCTTGCCCTCGACGAGATGCAGGCCGAGGCCGCCGATCAGCGCCGAGCGCACCCGCGCGGCGTGGTCGAGGGCGAGGTGCGCAGTGATGCGCCCGCCCATCGAGTAGCCCATCACGTCGGCGCGCTCGATCCCGAGATGGTCGAGGAGGCGCACGGCGTCGCCGGCCATGTCCTCGGAGCCGTAGCGGGCCGGGTCGTAGAGCTTCTCGCTCTCGCCGTGGCCGCGGTTGTCCAACGCGATGGTGCGGTAGCCGGCCTGCGTGAGCGTGCGCACCCACGTCGTGTTGACCCAGTTGACCACGTGGTTCGAGGCGAAGCCGTGGATGAGCAGGATCGGGTCGCCGCTGCCGCCGGAGGCCGGCACGTCGATGTAGGCGATGCGCACGCCGTCCGAATCGAAGCTGTCCATGGTCGCCGCTCCTCGTCATGCGTACCGGCCCGCGCGGTCCGTGCCGGCTGTAAGAGCCGCGGCGCCGATCGGCAACGCGCGTGATGCTTGCCCGCGGGCGGCGCGGCTGGCATCAGCCCGGCATGAGCGACCTTCAGCCCTACGGCACCTACGCCCCGGCCGGCCTCGTCGCGGCGATCGCCCGGCGGACCGTGCGGATCTCACCCGAGTCCTGGCGCGGACGGCGGATGGCGATGTTCCTGCGCCGCCTCGCGATCACGCTGATGCGCGGCAAGCCCCTCGACGTCGAGCGCCTCGGCGCCCGGATGCGGCTGCACCCCTACAACAACAACTGCGAGAAGAAGGTGCTGTTCACGCCGCAATTCTTCGACCCGCAGGAGCGCGCCCTGCTCAAGGCGCGGCTTCGGCCGGGCTGCGTCTTCCTCGACATCGGCGCCAACATCGGCGCCTACGCCCTGTTCGTGGCCGCGTTCGCCGGCCCGCAGGCACGGATCGTCGCGGTCGAGCCGCAGCCCGACGTGTTCGACCGGCTGACCTTCAACATCGCGCAGAATGCATTCCATTCGGTCAAGGCCGTGGCCTGCGCGGTCGCCGACAAGGCCGGCGAGCTGACGCTGTTCGTCGATCCGCGCAATCGCGGCGAATCGAGCCTCAAGATCGTCGGCACCAACGAGAGCGCGCAGATCAAGGTGCCTGCGGTGACCCTGATGGACCTCGTGCGCAGCGAGGGCCTGACCCGGATCGACGCGATCAAGCTCGACGTGGAGGGCGCCGAGGACCTGATCCTCGAGCCGTTCCTGCGCGAGGCGCCCCCTGCCCTGCTGCCGACGCTGCTGGTGATCGAGGACGGCACCGACCAGTGGCAGATCGATCTGCCCAAGCTCCTGGAAGGCCACGGCTATCGCGAGATCGGCCGCACCCGGCTGAACCGGATGTTCGAGCGGAGCGCCTGAGCAGGCTCCGATCGCGAAACCGGCCGCCGGTTTCACCGATCCTGCGAGGATCAGGTCGGCGCCGCGCGCCGCGGGTCGAGATGCGTGTTCTCGTAGAGGTCGCCGACCGTGCAGATCGAGCCGAGCCCGGCGAATTCGATCACGTCGCCGGCCGAGCGGAGCACCCGGACCGCCCAAAGGTCCGCCGCGTCGCGCTCGTGGATCGTCACCGCGACCGCATCCTGGTCGACGATCACGATGCAGCGGTTCGGCGGGTGGTCCCGATAGAACCGGAGCTTGCTCGCCAGGATGCGCCCGCGGTCGCTCGCCGACGGCACCTCCATCACGAGATGGAAGCGATCCGTGAAATTGCGCTCGGTGTCGATGTCGGTGTCGATCACCGTCACCTCGGGCTCGGGTCGATAGGGCGAATCCGGCGAGACCTCGATCCCGATCTCGCGGTCGGCGTGCCATTCCGGGCGGCGGCTCCTGAGCGCCGCGTTGAGATGGCGCTCGAAGTTGCTGGCGATGCGCTGATGCCCGATCCGCGGTGCCGCCGACTGCATGGGAAGCCCCGCGATCAGTTCCCATCGCTCCTCCGACGGACGCGTCTCGAGGAACTCGCGGAAGTCGGCGACATCGAACAGGACGGGTTCACGGATCGCGCGATCGGCCATCGGGATGCCTCGGGCGGCCGGAGCGCACGCCGCAGCCTCGCCACCACCGTACCATGCGCCGGGGAGCGCGGAAAACGCGCGTCAGGGCGGCGTGACGATCGGGATCGCGTCGGCGATCGTCACGCCCTCCCGGTCGATTCGGCAGCGATAGGCGTAGGTCTCGACCCCCGCCGCACGCGCCAAGCGAAAAGCCCGGTCGAAGGCGGGATCGATGTCGCGGGCGACGTCGAAGGCGTCCGCCCGCATCTGGACCACGACGATCACCATCGCGCGCCCGCCGGCCGCGACGACCTCGGCGAGGTCCCGCATGTGCCGCGCGCTGCGGGCGGCGATGCAGTCGGGAAACTCGGCGAGGGCCGCCCGCCGCATCAGGTGGCAGTTCTTCACCTCGACGTGGACCGGCGGCAGCCCCTCGCCGCTCGCCACGAAGTCGACGCGGCTCGCCGCGCCGTAGCGGACCTCCGCCCTCAATGCCGCGTAGCCGTCGAGCGGCGCGAGACCGCCGGCGGCGAAGGCCTCGGCGACGAGCGCGTTCGGGAGCATCGTGTTGATCCCGACCCATTGCGGGCCGCCGGGCAGGTCGGCCTCCACCAGCTCCCAGGAATACTTCAGCTTGCGCGTCGGGCCGTCGGCCGGCGAGAGCAGCACCCGGTTGCCGGCCGCGTTCAGGCCCATCATCGCGCCGGGATTGGCGCAATGTGCCGTGACGCGCGTGCCGTCGGCGAGGTCCACGTCGGCGAGGAAGCGCTTGTAGCGCTGCACCAGGCGGCCTTCGATCAGGGGTTCGGGAAAGCGCATGGGGTCCGGGCTGCGTCGCGGTGGCGGTCCATAGCCGACAGGCGCCCGCGCATGAAAGCGCCGTCGGTGGTCGCGCAGCCGCCGCCGCGCTATCTGCGGCGGGACCGAGGACGGCGAGCCCCATGACAATCGATTCCACGAGCATCACCGCCGCGATCCTGGTGATCGGCGACGAGATCCTGTCCGGCCGGACGAAGGACAAGAACATCGGCACGATCGCCGACTATCTCACCGCCGTGGGCATCGACCTGCGCGAGGTTCGGATCGTCCCCGACGAGCCGGACGCCATCGTCGGCGCCGTGAACGCGCTCCGGGCCGGCCACACCTACCTGTTCACCACCGGCGGCATCGGCCCGACCCACGACGACATCACCGCCGATTGCGTCGCCAAGGCCTTCGGCGTCGGCATCGACGTCGATCCCCGCGCCAGGGCGATGCTGCTGGAGCGCCACAAGCCGGAGGACCTGAACGCGGCGCGCCTGCGCATGGCGCGGATCCCGGACGGCGCGGACCTGATCGCCAACCCGATCTCGAAGGCGCCGGGCTTCCGCATCGGCAACGTCTTCGTCATGGCCGGCGTGCCGTCGATCATGCAGGCGATGCTCGACCAGATCGGCCCGACGCTGCCGACCGGCGCGCGGATGCTGTCCGAGACGGTGGAGGCCGGCAACCTGCCCGAGGGCAACTACGCCGCCGACCTCGCCGAGATCGCGAAGGCCTACGCCGACGTGTCGATCGGCTCCTATCCGTCGATGACGAAGGACGGGTTCGCCAACCGCATCGTCGCCCGCGGCAAGGACGCCGCCTCGGTGGCGCGCGCGCGGGCCGAGATCGAGGCGCTGGTGTCGCGCCTTCGCGGCTGACGGCCGATCCATCCCTGAATCCGGTTCGTGGAGCGTTTGCGTGATGGCCGAGCCGAAGCAGGACGACAAGGAAGCTCGGCGCGACGCGCACAAGGAGGCGGTGGCCGGGATCGGTCGCCCCGACGCCTTCGTCCTGCACGAGGTGATCCGGCGCGAGGGCAACGAGGAACTGCGGCGGAACGGGGGGGCGCTGTTCCTCTCGGCCTTCGCGGCGGGGCTCAGCATCGCGCTCTCGCTGATCGTGCCGGGGGTGCTCAAGACCCACCTGCCCGAGGGCGAGTGGACCAAGATCCTGACGACGATGGGCTACGCGGTCGGCTTCCTGGTGGTGGTGCTCGGGCGCCAGCAGCTGTTCACCGAGAACACCATCACGCCGATCCTGCCGCTGCTGCACGACCGCTCGGCCAAGACCGCGTGGCGGGTGCTGCGCCTGTGGATCGTCGTGCTTGCGGGCAACATCCTGGCGACGCTGGCGATCGCCGCCGTGCTGGCCCATTCCGGCGCGTTCGAGCCGTCGGTGAAGGCGGCCTTCGCCGAGATCAGCCATCAGGCCATCGCGTTTCCGTTCTGGGACACGGTGCTGAAGGCGATTTTCGCCGGGTGGATGATCGCCCTGATGGTGTGGTTCCTGCCGGCCACCGGGACCGCGGCGCCGTTCGTGATCTTCCTGATGACCTGGCTGGTCTCGCTCTGCGGGCTCGCCCACATCGTCGCCGGCTCGGTCGAGGCGTTCTACCTCGTGGTCACCGGCGCGGCGACGATGGGCGAGTACGCCGAGCGCTTCTTCGTGCCGACGCTGCTCGGCAACGTCTTCGGCGGCATCACCCTGGTCGCGGTGCTGAATTACGGCCAGGTCGCGCCCGAGGTCGAGGAGAGCCGCGAGGTCGAGGAGGCCGAGGGCGGCCCGAGCCAGGACTGAGAGGGGGACTGCATCCGCTTCGCGACGGAGAGGCGTGACAGGGCGCGGCCCGTGTTGGCTTTCGCGCTGAAACGACCCAAAACCCTCTCTCGAAATGCGGGGGTCGCGTCCGTGCCCGGTTCTCGACGCGGTCGCGCCCTGAGGAAACCGAGGACGAGGAGCGCCGCGCATGCGGCCGGGAATGGGACGATGCGCTCGCTGAAGGTCCGCTTCGCCTTGCTGCTCGGGTCGATCGCCCTCGTCGTCGTCCTGGCGGCGGCGGGCGTGCTCGCGGCGATCGGGGCGGCCGAGCGCACCATCGACCGGACGCTGGCGGCGCAGGGCCGCCTCGAGCTTCTGGCCGAGCTGTCGGGCCGGATGACGCAGTTCGGCATGGCGGCGGTCGAGACCATCGGCAATCCCGATCTCGCACCGGAGGCGATGGGGATCGCGCGCAGCAACGTCGACCGGGCGCTCACGACCGTCGACGAGGCGCTGTCGAGATCCGTCGCCGGCAGCGACGACCCACAGGACCGGATGCAGTACGCCCTGCGAAGCCGCCCGATGGCGCAGCTGCGCGCCGCCCGCGTGATCCTCGACCGGCAGGTGGCGCAGATCGTCCGCCAGACCGATCCGGAGAAGCGTCAGAACTCCATTAAGGGCGCGCTCAACGGCTTCGGTGCGATGACCGGCCAGCCGCTCTCGTTCCTGATCGAGGCAGAGCGCCGCAGCATGGTGCTCGGCTCGGATGCGGCGCGCGACCTCTCGCAGCGCCTGCGGATCGCGGCCGCGCTGGCGGTGCTCGCGGCGCTCGGCCTCGTCGTGCTGCTGTGGCGCAGCATCACCCGCCCCACCCTGGCGCGGATCGAGGCGGTGCGTCGCGCCGCGGGCGCCATCGGCGGCGGCAAGCTCGACACGCGTCTCTCCGTCGCGACCCGGGACGAGCTCGGCCTGCTAGTCGCCAACGTCAACCGCATGGCCGCGCGCCTGTCCCGGCGCGAGGGCCGCGTCGCCGCCGACCGCGCGGCCCTGGAGGACACGGTGGAGGCGCGCACCGCCGACCTCCGCGCCGCCAATGCGCGCCTCGAGGCGGTCGACCGGTCGCGACGCCGCTTCTTCGCCGACGTCAGCCACGAGCTTCGCACTCCGCTCACCGTCATCCTCGGGGAATGCGACCTCGCGGCCCGCGCTGGACCGCGCATCACCGACCACGCCCCCGCCTTCGCCACCATCCGGAAGCGCGCGATGCGCCTCAAGCTGCGCGTCGAGGATCTTCTGCGGGTGGCGCGCTCGGAATCGGGCGAGATCGAGCTCGACCGCCGCGCCCTCGAGCTCGCGCCGGTCCTGGCCGAGGCGGTCGACAACCTCGCCTCGGAGGGCGCCCGCCGCCGCGTCGCGCTCGCGTTCGAGCCGGGCCCGCGGAACCTGGAGGTGCTGGCCGACCGGGAATGGCTGCGCCAGGTCGTCGAGAGCCTGATCGACAACGCCCTGCGCCATGCCACCGGCCTCACCCGGGTCGAGGTCGCCCTGTCCGGCGGCGGCACGGCGCCGGCCCGCATCACCGTCACCGACGACGGGCCGGGTTTCGGCGACCGCGAGCAGAGCCTGTTCGAGCGCTTCCGCCGCGGCGACCGCCCGGCGGAGATGGGGTTCGGGATCGGATTGGCCCTGGCGCGCTGGCTGATCGAGCAGCATGATGGCACCATCGTTCTCGGCGCCGGCGAGAACGGCGCCGGGGCGCGGGTGACCCTGGAGATCCCGCTCCTCGACCTGACGCTCGACGACGTGACGAGCCGAGACGAACGACAGATTCGGAAGGACGACGCGGCATGACGCGAATCCTCGTGGTCGAGGACGACATCGACATCCGCGGCCTTCTCACCCGCGGCCTTGAGGCAGAGGGGTTCTCCGTCGGCACCGCCGGCTGCGTCGGCGACGCGCTCGCGTCGGCGCGGAACGAGAGCCCCGAGGCGGTGGTTCTCGACATCACCCTGCCCGACGGCTCGGGGCACGACGTCTGCCGCAGCCTGCGCGAGGGCGGCTATCCCGGGCCGATCCTGTTCCTCTCGGCCCGTGACGAGATCCGCGACCGCGCCGAAGGCCTCGCGCTCGGCGCCGACGACTACATCGTAAAACCGTTCGTCTTCGACGAGCTGGTGGCGCGGCTGCGCACGCACCTGCTGCGCCGGCAGGCGGCGGAGGGGCCGCGCACGCTGATCAACGCCGGCAAGCTCGTTCTCGACCTCGACACCCGCCAGGTCACCTGCGGCGATGCCTCAGCCCGCCTGACCCCGCGCGAGGCCGAGCTTCTGGCCATGCTGATGGAGAGCGTGAACCGCCCGGTCACCCGAGCCGACATCTTCGAGCGGCTGTGGGCGAGCCAGGGCGGCCTTTCCCTCAACGTGGTCGATGTCTATGTCGGCTACCTGCGCTCGAAGATGGCCGACTTCGTCCGGCACGGCGGCCCGCTTCTGGTCACGGTGCGCGGCCGCGGCTTCATGATGGACTCGCGTGGGCCGGACTACCGGCACTGACGCTCGCCACGGAGACGTCGCGTCCCGCGGGAACCTGCGACGCCGAAGCTCACAAAAAATTTGGGAGCATTAGGCAATTTAGTGCTTGATGCCGGGGCCGGAATTGCGGATACCCGTGCCGCGCCGGAAAACAAAAGCGCCATCAGTGTCTTAGGGTACTCTTAAGTTTACCTTTCGGCACCGGATGTTCGTAATCAGACGGAGAAACACCATGACCTGGGCTGCCCCGATCGTTTCCGAAATCTGCGTCGGCATGGAAGTCACCAGCTACGAGTCCGCCGAGATCGACACCTTCAACTGAGGTGTTGCGCCGAGCTGAGGGTTGTTGGCTGCATCGGACCACTCCATGCGCGTCCTGATCCTCGGCTCGGCTGCCGGCGGCGGGCTTCCCCAGTGGAATTGCCGCTGCCCGAACTGCCGGCTCGCTCGCAGCGAGCCCGACCGCGTCAGGCCGCGGACCCAGTCGAGCATCGCCGTCTCCACCGATGGCGGGGATTGGCTCCTGGTGAACGCCTCGCCGGACATCCGGCAGCAACTCTTCGACAACCCGGCGATGCATCCGCGGGAAGGCCTGCGCCACTCGCCGATCCGCGCGGTGCTGCTCACCAACGGCGACGTCGATCACGTCGCCGGCCTTCTGACGCTGCGCGAGGGCCAGCCCTACACGCTCTACGGCACCGGCAGCATCCTCGGCTCGGTCGCCGAGAACCGCGTCTTCGACGTGATGGCCGAGGGCGTTGTCGTCCGGGAGGCGATCACGCTCGGCCAGCGCTTCGAGCCGCTGCCGGGACTTGCGGTCACGCTGTTCTCGGTGCCCGGCAAGGTCCCGCTCTGGCTCGAGGATGCCGATCTCGAGCTCGGCGCCGAATCCGAGAGCACGGTCGGCGCGATGATCGAGGCCGGCGGCCGCCGCCTCGCCTACATTCCCGGCTGCGCCCGCGTCACCGAGGATCTGAAGGCCCGGATCGCCGGCGTCGACGCGCTGCTCTTCGACGGCACGGTGCTGCACGACGACGACATGATCCGCGCCGGCGTCGGCACCAAGACCGGATGGCGCATGGGGCACGTGCCGATGCGGGGCGACGGCGGCTCGGTCGCCGGCCTGAAGGACGTCGCGATCGGTTCGCGCGTCTTCGTCCACATCAACAACACCAACCCCGTCCTCGTCGAAGGCTCGCCCGAGCGCGCGGCGGTCGAGGCGGACGGATGGGTCGTCGCCCATGACGGGCTCACCCTGAGCCTCTGACGGCGACGACCGGGCGCGGTTGGCATTTGTCGGCCCCGCGACCTATCTCATGACGGGACGTGCGCGATTCGATTGCGCCGCGAAGCCGCCGCCAGACGCGGTGATCGACAGACGACCAGGAAACGCCTCCGAACGGACGCTTGGTGACGCCATGAACGCAGTGTTCCCGACCCCTCAATCCGACACGTCCGAGCGCCTGCTCAGCCCCGACGAGCTCGAGGCGGCGCTGCGCGACATCGGCGCCCGGCGCTATCACAACCTGCATCCGTTCCACCGCCTGCTGCACGACGGCAAGCTGAGCAAGGATCAGGTCCGGGCCTGGGCGCTGAACCGCTACTACTACCAGGCGATGATCCCGGTGAAGGACGCCGCGGTGCTGGCGCGGATGACCGATGCCGCGCTCCGCCGCGTCTGGCGCCAGCGCATCGTCGACCACGACGGCGATGCGCCGGGCGACGGCGGCATCGAGCGCTGGCTGAAGCTCGCCGAGGGCGTCGGCTTCCGGCGCGACTACGTCGAGTCGACCGCCGGCATCCTGTCGGCCACCAAGTTCTCGGTCGAGGCCTACGTGCACTTCGTCGCGGAGCGCTCGCTGCTGGAGGCGATCGCCTCGTCGCTCACCGAGATGTTCTCGCCGAACATCATCTCCGAGCGCGTTTCGGGCATGCTGAAGAACTACGACTTCATCACCAAGGAGACGCTGGCGTACTTCGAGAAGCGCATGACCCAGGCGCCGCGCGACGCCGACTTCGCCCTCGACTACGTCAAGCGCCATGCCACCACGCCCGAGCTGCAACGTCAGGCGATGGCGGCGCTGACCTTCAAGTGCAACGTGCTCTGGACCCAGCTCGACGCGCTGTACTTCGCCTACGTCGCGCCCGGGATGATCCCGCCCGACGCCTGGACGCCCGGCACCGGGCTCGTCGCCGAGACGCAAGGGGGGGCGCCCGGCACCGGCCGCCTGTCGGCGACCGACGTGCCGCGCCTGCCCCGCGGCGTGCGGATGCGGTTCGACCAGACCCGCGACAAGCACGTGCTGCTCGCCCCCGAGCGCACCTTCGACCTCGACGCCAACGCCGTCGCGGTCCTCAACCTCGTCGACGGCAAGACCAGCGTCGCCGCCATCGCCGACCGGCTCGGCGAGACCTACGCCGCCGACCCGCGCGCGATCGAGGTCGACGTGCTGGCCATGCTGAACGACCTCGCCGGAAAGAGGGTGCTGGAGCGATGAACGCGCTGACCCCGAACGCGGCGGCGATCCCGGCCCCGGTCGGGCTGCTCGCCGAGCTGACGCACCGCTGCCCGCTGCGCTGCCCGTACTGCTCGAACCCGCTCGACCTCGACCGGCGCTCGCGCGAGCTCGACACCGCGACCTGGCAGCGGGTGCTGACCGAGGCCGCGGGCCTCGGCGTGCTCCATGTCCACCTGTCCGGCGGCGAGCCGACGGCGCGCAACGACATCGTCGAGATCACCGAGACCTGCGCCAAGCTCGGGCTGTACTCGAACCTGATCACCTCCGGCGTCGGCGGCGCCCTGTCCAAGCTCCAGGCGCTCTACGACGTCGGCCTCGACCACGTGCAGCTCTCGGTGCAGGGCGTGGACGCGGCCAACGCCGAGAAGATCGGCGGCCTGAAGAACGCGCAGCCGCAGAAGATGGAGTTCGCCGCCAAGGTGACCGAGCTCGGCCTGCCGCTGACGCTGAACTCGGTGATCCACCGCGGCAACATCCACGAGGTCGAGGGCTTCATCGACCTCGCGGTGAAGCTCGGCGCCAAGCGCCTCGAGGTGGCGCACACGCAGTATTACGGCTGGGCCTACGTCAACCGCGCCGCGCTGATGCCGGACAAGGCCCAGGTCGATCAGTCGATCCGCATCGTCGAGGCGGCCCGCGAGCGCCTCAAGGGCCAGCTCGTCATCGATCTCGTCGTGCCGGACTACTACGCGAAGTACCCGAAGGCCTGCGCCGGCGGCTGGGGCCGCAAGCTGATCAACGTGACGCCGCAGGGCAAGGTGCTGCCGTGCCATGCGGCCGAGACGATCAGCCATCTCGAGTTCTGGCACGTGACCGAGCATTCGCTCGGCGACATCTGGGCGAACGCCCCGGCCTTCACCGCCTATCGCGGCACCGACTGGATGCAGGAGCCCTGCCGCTCCTGCGACCGGCGCGAGAAGGATTGGGGCGGCTGCCGCTGCCAGGCGCTGGCGCTCGCCGGCGATGCGGCGGCGACGGACCCCGCCTGCTCGCTGTCGCCCCTGCACGCCAAGGTGCGGGCGCTCGCCGTCGAGGAGGCGGCCGAGACGCCGCCCGACTACACCTACCGGACGATCGGGGCCAACATCCCGGCGCCACGCAAGGAGGACGCCCTCTCGTGAAGTGTTTCGTGATCGTCGCTGCGCTGCTTGCCGCGACCCCGGCGCTCGCCGTCGAGGGGGCGCCCGCCGCCCCGGCTCCTGCCCCCGCCGCAGCCGCGCCGGAACAGGCGAACGCCGCGGCGCCCCCGAGCGCGGCCGACCTGCTGTTCGAGCAGCCGCAGCTGAAGAACGCCGCCGCCGGCTCGACGCTGACCTACGACTACCTGCGCCGGTCCGGCATCGCGAAGGGCCCGTTCGGGCCGCCGCTCGACGACACGATCAAGCTCACCCTCGAGCCGGGCACGGGCGGCGACGGCCGCAACATCGCCGTCGAGATGTTCTCGGGCACCAACCGGTTCCCCGCCGGCCCGTTCGAGGACATGTCCGGCAACCCGGTGATCCCGCTGTTCCTGGAGAACCACCTGACCAATCTCGCCCGGGTGCTGCAGGCCAACCCGCGCTACCTGAAGCTCGCGATCCGCAAGGGCCTTCGCGATGGCGCCACCGTCACGCCGATCAAGGTCGACTACAAGGGCCGCTCGGTCGACGCCTGGCAGGTGGTGTCCAGGCCCTTCCTCGGCGATGGGATGGCCCAGCGCATGCGCGGCATGGACAACATGACCTACACCTTCGTCACCTCTCCCGAGGTGCCCGGCGAGATCGTCTCGATCGAGGCGCAATCGAAGAATGCCGAGGGCGGCGAACTCTTGGAGGAGCGGCTGAGCTATGATCAGAAAGCTGGTTGAGGGCTTTGCCCTGTCCGGTGTCGCGCTGACGATGCTGGCGATGCCGGTCGTCGCGGCGGATGCCGAGAACGACTACCCGACCGACGCGCGCGTCGATTACGTCTTCGGCTGCATGGCCGCCAACGGCCAGACCCGCGAGGCGATGCAGCGCTGCACCTGCTCGATCGACCAGCTCGCGGCGATCCTGCCCTACGACAAGTACGTGCAGGCGAGCACCGTGCTCTCGATGCGCCAGGGCATCGGCGCGCGCTCGAACGAGTTCAAGTCGACCAAGGTGTTCGACGACAAGGTCGCCGACCTCCGCCGCGCCCAGGCCGAGGCCGAGATCCGCTGCTACCGCGGCTGAGGCGTCGCCCAGGAACCTTGGAGAGGCCGCCCGGTACCGGGCGGCCTTTTCTCATGGCAACGGGCGCCGTTGCTTCGCCCGGAAAAACCGGCCACATCGACGCGGCGGGAGCCGCCCGCGACGAGCCAGAGAAGCGACGCCCCTTGAGCCATCGACCCGCCGCCCTCGCCGGCTTGCTGCCCGAACTGGGCCGGCGGACCCTCGTGATGGGCATCCTCAACGTCACGCCGGATTCCTTCTCGGATGGCGGCCGCTTCGTCGGCGAGGAAGCCGCCTGCCGGCAGGCCGACGCGCTGGCTGCCGAGGGCGCCGCGCTTGTCGATATCGGCGGCGAGTCCACCCGCCCCGGCCACGTTCCGGTGCCGGCCGAGGAGGAGCAGGCCCGCGTCCTTCCGGCGATCCGGGCCCTGGCGAACCGGCTCTCCGTCCCGATCTCGATCGACACCTACAAGGCCTCGACCGCCGAGAGCGCGCTGGCGGCCGGCGCCCGCATCGTCAACGACGTCTGGGGCCTGCAGCGCGAGCCCGACATCGCCCTTGTCGCCGCCGACCACGGCGCGCCGGTGATGATCATGCACAACCGCGAGACTGTCGACGCCGACCTCGACATCGTCTCGGACATGCTGCGCTTCTTCGAGGTCTCGCTCGGCATCGCCCGCCGGGCCGGCATCCCCGACGGCGACATCGTGCTCGATCCGGGCATCGGCTTCGGCAAGAGCTGGAACCAGCACCTCGAAGCGCTGCGGCGCCTGCCCGAGATCCGCGCCCTCGGCTTCCCCATCCTCGTGGGCGTCTCGCGCAAGTCGCTGCTCGGCCGGCTGCACGACCGCGAGACCGCGCCGGCCGACCGGCTCAACGGATCGCTCGCGGCGCATGCGCTTGCCGCGACGCTCGGCGCCGACATCGTCCGCGTCCACGACGTCGCCGCCCATGTCGACGCGATGCGCGTGGTCGACGCCGTCCTGCGCCCGGGAGACCGCCGATGAGCGACCGCATCCTCGTCGAGCGCATCGCGGTCTTCGCCCATCACGGCGTGCTGCCCGAGGAGACGCGCCTCGGGCAGCGCTTCTACCTGTCGCTCGATGCGGCCCTCGACCTGGCGCCCGCCGGCCGCTCCGATGACGTGACGCGGACGGTGAGCTACGCCGACCTCGCCGCCATCGCGGTCTCGATCGCCACCGAGCGGCGCTTCGACCTGATCGAGGCGCTGGCCGAGGCGATCGCCGGCGAGATCCTGGCGCGGTTTCCGGCTCTCGAGGCGATCACCGTCCGGGTCGACAAGCCGAGCGCGCCGGTTCCCGCGAACCTCGACGGGATCGCGGTCCTGATCACCCGCAGGCGGGAGGCCCGGGCATGACGCAAGCCTATCTCGGCCTCGGCAGCAACATCGGCGACAAGGCCGGGCATCTCGCCGCCGCGGTGCGGGGTCTCGCGGCGGTTCCCGGCATCCGGATCACCGCGCGGTCGTCCGACTACCGCACCCCGCCCTGGGGCGAGACCGATCAGGACTGGTTCCTCAACGGCGCCCTCGCCATCGAGACCGACCTCCACCCGCACGCCCTGCTCGATACCTGCCTCGGCGTCGAGCGCGATCTCGGCCGCATCCGCGAGCGCCGCTGGGGGCCGCGCGTGATCGACATCGACGTGCTGTCCTATGCCGGCGCCGAGGTCTCGGACGAGCGCCTCGTCCTTCCGCACCGCTACGTCCGCGAGCGCGCCTTCGTGCTGGTGCCGCTCGCCGAGATCGCGCCCGACCTCGTCATCGGCGGCGAGACCGTCGCCGACGCGCTGGCCAAGCTCGACCGCAGCGGCATCGAGCGGAACTGAACGCATCCCGGAACGACGAAGGGCCGGGCGTTCGCCCGACCCTTCGCGAGTGTTATGATATCCTGTCGACGACGCGTTCAGTGCGCGTTCGGCGCGAGCAGCTTGTTCTCTTCCTCTTCGAGCAGCGGCACGTCGAAGTCGCGAAGCACCGCTTCGATGTCGGAGCGGCGCTTGCGCAGGATGGTGTTCAGCGACCGCTTCCAGTCGTTCTCGCCGATCCGTACCGCCATGGCGATGCGGTAGCTCATCGGCGGGCGATCCGGCTCCTTCAGGAGCGGAATCACGTCCATCGCCGTGCCGCTCTGCTTGGCCAGCCATCCGGCGGACGGTCCCCAGAGCACCGCGGCGTCGATCTGCCCGGCCGCAAGGTCGGACACGATCTCGGCACCCACCGTCTGGTTCTTGCGTGCCGGGTCGAGCTGATACGGCGCGTAGGCCTTCATGCTCGAGATCAGGCCGAGGTCGCCCATCCGGTTGACCGGCGGCGTTCCGGCGATGACGCCGATGCGCTTGCCCTTGAGCTTGGGGTCGTCGAGCCCGGACACCCCCGCCAGATCGCCCTGCTTCACGATGAGCGTGTAGACCGAGCGATAGTACGGATTGGTGTTCTGGACGCCCTCGCTGCCGAGGGCCGACCCGACGATCAGGTCGCACAGGCCGGTGCCGAGGGTGTTGCGGACGAAGCCGGGCCCCTGGGTCAGCCAGTAGTAGCGGACCTTGATCTTCAGCTCGTCGGCGATGATCGCCGCGATGCGATTCTCGAAGCCGTCCTCTTTGCGCTCGGAGAACGGCATGTTGCCCGGGTCGCCGCAGACGCGAAGCACGTCTGCGGTGACGAGATCGGGGACGTTCTGCGCCGCCGCGTCCCGCACCCCTACCAGGAGAGGCAGGAGCGCGATCGCGACGGCGGCGTGGGTGCGTGCGCGGCGCATCAGCCGCCCATGCACTCCTTCTCGGCCTTCTTGGCGGCCTCGGGCTTGTCTTCCTTGTCGCCCGGGCGGACGCGGCCCATCGCGCCGGAGGCGCGGGCCTTCAGGTAGACGTAGAGGTCGTCCGAGTAGCACATGACGTTTTTGTTATCGCCGAAGGCGGGCATGACCTTCTGGTCGGACGAGCTCACGTCCTGCTTGCCGCCGGCCAGGATGCCGATGAACTCCTCGTAGGAGAGGTGCTTGAGCGAGTCCTTGAGCGCCGGCGCGTAGGTCGAGCCCATGCCGTCCGGGCCGTGGCAGACGTGGCACTCGGCGTGATAGCGGCGGTAGCCGGAGTAAGTGTACCAGTCGAACTTCTTGCCCGCGTCGGTGATGTGGAAGGTCGGGTGACCTTCGGCATCGAAGTACTTGCCCTCTTCGACCTTCACCGCGGCATCCTTCTTGAGGAGCTTGTCGTCGGGCTCGGCCGACTTGTCGTCGGTGTTCAGCGAGTTGGCGAGGGCGGGATCGGCGGGCTTGGCATCCTCAGCATGTACGGCGACCATCGAGACGGACGCTAGGGCGAGGGCGGCCAGGAACGGCCGCGTGACGGATTTGCTGAGGTAATGCAACGCAAAAATCTCCCTGGGACCTGAAGGTCGAGCCGCTCTCAGGCGGCCTTTCGCAGCCTTCTTGAGGGCATTCTAATCATAAGAATGCCGGCGCGGAAACCCGCGCCGGCACTCATTTCAGAGCGGCTTCGTGCGACCGATTAGTTCGGCAGCGCGAAGACGGTGAGCTGACCACCGAGGTTGGTGTAGCTCGAGAGGGCGGCGTAACCACCCACCGCGCCGAGACCGGCGTTCGGGTCGGTCAGGCCGGCCGCGAGGCCGATGCCGGCCCAGCCACCGACACCCGACAGGATGCCGACGTACTGCTTGCCCTTGTGCTGGTAGGTCATCACGTTGCCGATGATGCCCGACGGGGTCTTGAACTTGTACAGCTCCTTACCCGTCTTGGAGTCGACGGCCTTCAGGTAGCCCTCGAGCGTGCCGTAGAAGACCACATCGCCGGCGGTGGCGAGAGCGCCCGACCAGACCGAGAACTGCTCGGCGTTCGACCACTTGATCTTACCCTCGACGCCGTCCCAGGCGATGAAGTTACCCATGCCGCCATGGCTGTTCGGCGCGGGGTACATCGACAGGGTCGCACCGACGTAGGGCTGGCCCGGGGTGTAGGTCACCCGGAACGGCTCATAGTCCATGCAGACGTGGTTGGTGGGCACGTAGAACAGGTTGGTCTTCGGCGAGAACGCAGCAGGCTGCTGGTCCTTGGTGCCGAGGGCCGCCGGGCAGATACCCTTGGAGTTGGTATCCTCGCCGTTCTGCTCGGTGGAGTACTTGGCCTGGACGAGGGGGCGACCGTAGGTCTTGGACCCCTTGTCCATGTCGACCTTGGAGGCCCAGTTGACGACCGGGTCGAACTTCTCGGCGACGAGGAGCTCGCCGGTGGCGCGATTGAGGGTGTAGCCGAAGCCGTTGCGGTCGAAGTGGGTCAGCAGCGGGGTCTCCTTGCCGCCGA
>NZ_JAKSYF010000068.1:0-10420 GCF_022829745.1 Methylobacterium sp. E-016 | reverse complement strand
GTGCGCGATCAGGTCCGCGCGCAGGTGGTCGACTTCTGGGGCCGGCTCGAGGCCGCCAAGGCGCAGGTGATCGCCGCCCAGGCCCAGGTCCAGGCCAACGAGGTCGCGCTGAACGGCGTCCGCGAGGAAGCCCGCGTCGGGCAGCGCACGACCCTCGACGTGCTCAACGCGCAGCAGGAACTGCTCAATGCCCGTGTGAACCTGATCACCGCCCAGCGCGACCGGGTGATCTTCTCCTACGGCGTGGTCCAGGCGATCGGCCGGCTGACGGTGCGCTACACCGCGGTGCCGGTGGCGGTCTACAGCGCCAAGGTCCACTACGACCAGGTCAAGGACCTCTGGTACGGCGTGCGCTCGCCGGACGGCCGCTGAGGTTGAAATCAAAAAATGGCAAAGCGACCAAGGCAGCCATCACAACTCAACTGGGAAGATATTCGACTTTTTCTTGCTATTGCCGAGGCTGGGTCGATCCGTTCTGCCGCCAAGGCTGTCCATCTACATCATTCTACTGTGGCTCGCAGGCTTGCTAAGCTAGAAGAGCAGCTTCAGAATAAGCTGATCAGATCTGATATGGTCGGAATTTCAAGCTGCTCTCTCACTCCGTATGGAGCGGACATGATTCCGTTGGCAAAGTTGATGCTCGAAGCTGCAGTAAAAATTAAAAACGCGCGCTGAGGCTAATTCCGACTCGCTGTCGTTTGCTCTTCATTCCACCGCCACCAGCAAGGCTGCCAAAACCAATCTCGTGCAAGCATGCGTAGTAGCCCCGTGCGTCTTCCTACCCCTGCCGCTCATCGTCGCCGGGCTCGTCCTCCATGCCCTTAAATGACGTCTCATAATCCGAGACGGTACTTGTATCGCATCCGAGACGCTCATTTTTCGCGCCAAGCCTTCGCGACCTGATCAGAAAGCGGTTTGATCAGGTAGCTCAGGACGGAGCGTTCGCCGATTTGGAGGAACGCCTCGACCGGCATGCCGGGGACAAGGCGGACTGCGCCAAGCCGCTTGCGCTGGTCTTCTGGCACAAGGATGCGGGCGGTGTAATAGCTTTGGCCCGTCTTGGGGTCGGTCGAGACGTCGGCCGAGACGCGGCTTACCGTGCCGTCGATCTCGGGCGTGGTGCGGCTGTTGAATGCGGCGAAGCGCAGCACTGCACTCTGGTCGTGGCGCACGTTGTCGATGTCTTGGGGCTGGATCCGTACCTCGACGGCGAGCTGGTCAGCCGACGGAACGATTAACATTGCGGGCTCGGCCGGCGTGACCAAGCCGCCGACGGTATGAATGCTCATCTGGTGCACGGTGCCGTCCTGCGGGCTGCGCAGGTCGATGCGCTTAAGCTGGTCTTCGGCCGCCACCCGCTTTTCGCCTAGCTCCGACGAGCGGCCGCGGATGTCGGCCAGGTCCTTGCCGACCTCGGTGCGCATGTCGCCGTCGATCTGCAGGATCTGCAACTCGGTCTCGGTGATCTTGCCCTTGGCTGACGCGGTCTGGGCGACGAGCTGACCCCGCTCGCCCTGCAGACGAGCGGTCTCGCGCTCCAGGGCTGTGACGCGGCTCAGCGGCACGAGGTTCTTGCCGTAGAGCTCGCGCACGCCCGTCAACTCGGTGAGGATGAGTGCTGCCTCGCGCTCCTTGGCCTCCACCTGCTGGGTTAGACCGCCAATTTCTTGGCGTAGCTGCGCGATGCGTTCTGAGAGCTGCGCCTTCTGCCCGGCTCGGGCAGCGCGGCGGGCGGCAAACAGCCGGGTCTCGCCTTCGACAAGGCGTACGACCGATGGGTCTGCATCCTTTCGCGCAAGAAGGTCTGCCGGGAAGGTGATGGTCGCGATGCCGTCGCGCTCGGCTTCGTCGCGGGCGCTGCGGGCGTTCAATTCGTCGAGCGCCTTGAGGACGATGTCGAGGTTGGCTCGGGTCTGGGTCGCATCGAGGCGAATCAGCACGTCGCCGGCCTTGACCCGGTCGCCCTCGCGGACGAGCAGTTCACCGACCACGCCACCGGTGGGGTGCTGCACCTTTTTGACGTCGGATTCGACCACGAGTTGGCCGGGGGCGATCACCGCTCCCGCGATGTCGGTGAAGGTGGCCCAGCCGCCGACACCGATCACCAGCACGGTGCCAAGCGCCAGGCTTAGCCCCAGGTGGCGGCGGATTGAGGCCTGCGTCGAGCCGCGGGACCCTGATTCACGAGACATAAGTAGACGGCTCATCACGCGATTTCCCGGAGGGGCTGAACCGGAACTCGGCGCTGGGGCTCTACTGGCATTGCGGCGGGACGCAGGACGCGTTTCAGAACCTCGTCCTTGGGACCAAAGGTCTGGATGCGTCCGTCAGCCATCGTCAGGATCAAATCCACGGCAGCGAGTGCGCTCGGACGATGCGCGATGACGATGCAAATCCCTTTGCGTTGACGGATCGATAGGATGGCTCGGGTCAAGGCGCCTTCGCCCTCCGCATCGAGGTTGGCGTTGGGTTCATCGAGGATGACGAGAAAGGGTGTCCCGTAGAGTGCACGGGCCAATCCGACTCGCTGGCGTTGCCCTGCCGAGAGTCCGGCGCCCCGCTCTCCGATGCGGGTATCATAGCCTTCAGGAAGCCGTAGGATGAGTTCGTGGACGCCCGCTGCTTGGGCAGCAGCAAGCACGTCGTCGGCGGAAGCAGTGGGATCGAACCGAGCTATGTTTTCGGCAATGGAGCCGGCGAACAGCTCCACCTCCTGCGGCAAGAATCCGATGTGGGGACCGAGATCACCAGTCGACCATTGATCGATGGCCGCACCATCCAAGCGCACCGTTCCACGCGCCGCGGGCCAGATCCCGACCAGCCCCCTGACGAGGCAGGACTTGCCGGAAGCGGAAGGACCGATAACGCCCAGCACCTGGCCCGCTTGGAGCGAGAACGTCGCATCTTGGACCACGAGCCGATAAACTCCGGGAGGTGCCACGCTCAGGCTTTCTACCTGCAGGGACCGGATGGGGGACGGCAACGGATGATGCTCGGCTGCAACCGGCAGGTGTTCCAGCAAATCAGACAGCCGTCCCCAGCTCTGGCTCGCCTGTACAAACCCTTTCCAACTGGCGATCGCGAGTTCGGCGGGTGCAAGCGCCCGTGCCACCAAGATTGAGGAGGCGATGATGACGCCGGACGAGGCTTGCCCGTTGATCACAAGATAGGCCCCGAGGGCCAAGACCGCCGACTGCAAAGCCATACGGAACACCTTCGAAAGCGTGCCGAGGCCGCTCGCGATATCCGAAACCCGTTGTTGAGCTTGCATGTAGTCGCGGTTGGCGTGGGACCAACGTTCGGTCATCCATCGCTGCATGCCCATCACAATCAGAACCTCAGCGTTGCGCCTGCTCGCTTCGGCAAGGCCGTTACGTCGCACGCCGTGGTTCGTAGACATTTTTGCGGGTCCACGTGTTGCGCGATCGGTCACGAAACCGACAAGGGCAAGGATGCCGGCGCTTGTCAGTGCGGCGACTCCGATGAGGGGATGGAACATGAAGCAGATCAGGAGGTAGATCGGCATCCAGGGTAAGTCGAAAAAGGCTGACGGCCCGATTCCGCTCAGGAATGCACGAACTTGATCGAGGTCGCGCAGCGGCAGGAGCCCGTCACTCGAGGCGGTCTGTTTCAAAGATCCGCGCACGACGATGTCGAAGACACGCTCGCTTAAGGACTCATCAAGCGTTGCGCCGACGCGTGTTAGGATGCGCGAGCGTAAGATCTCGATCAGCCCCTGAAAAACATAGAGAATCAAGGCAAGCCCACCAAGACCAATTAATGTCGGGATGCTACGGCTGGGGATGACACGGTCGTACACTTCCAGCATGAAGAACGACCCGGTCAGATAGAGCAGATTGACCAGGCCACTGATCACAGCAACCCCAACGAACGCGCTGCGACAGCGGGACAAAGCCGCGAACAGCTCCGACGACGCGGGACTCGTTGCCACGACGGGTTTCCTTCCGAGCAGGGCTGGGCACCTTCGAGATGGAAAATAAAACACAAAGATTTATGATGTGTGGAAGCTCGTGTTGCCATCCGTCTAGTCTGGTTCGATCGTCCTCGCATTTGAACGGACCCAACCTGGATCGGGCACACGGCGCGACGATTCTTCGTATCCCGAGCTTGAACGCCTGAATGTGGCCTCGCGTCGCGCGGGGCCAGTTTCGCGAATCAAGCAACCAAGACGTTTGATCCCGCTCTGCTTCGACGGTGCGTCCATAAAGGATCTGACAGACGTGCCCTGTGCCCCAGTTCGTTCGTCTTTCGCCTCCCGACGTTGCGGCACTTGAGGCTTACCCGCCCCCACTGCGCAAGTGAGCGCACTGCCGAATGTGCAACTAACGAGCGACTAACCAATGTCAGACACCGATCCGACGGACAATGAATTCAACCTGGTCGAAAAGGCCGAAAAATTCGAGGAGTTCGAGCCGATGCCGGGTCCGCCTGGCCGAGCCGAGCAGTGGGAAGGTGGCGGACCAGAGGGCTCGGGGGGGCTCCCACGGAATCGGTGCCGAGCGCAGCAGGAGGCCATCGAGCGCCGGCTTCTGGAACGGCACCGCGATGCGACCGGGATCAAGCCGAACCGAGAGGCGTCCACGATTTGGCATTACCGGAAGATCGTCGCCAGCCTTATCCAACAGGCCGACACATCGCCAAACCTCGAAACCATCGAGCGGCTAACCTGGGCGATTCGGTGGTTCTCATTCGGAGGAAATCGGTGGGAGCCGGCGACGATCGGCACTTATCGAGCGGCGCTCACATGGGCGGCCGAGACCATGACGCAGACGCTCGACTTGGATGTCGCCCGCGTGGAAGAACTCCTAACCCTTCTCGACGCAGGCCCAGATCCACGTGGGGCGCACGCGCTGCCGCGAACGAGCAGCAAGAAGCGGATGGCCATCACCGCAGATGAGCATTTGCGCCTCGTCCGGGCGCTCGTAGCGGGGAAGACCCAAACTGCGCGGCTTGTTGCGGGCATCATCGGATACGGCGTCCAATTCGACCTACGACCACGTGAGTTCCGACGGGCTTTCGTCAAGGGGCACCAACTCGTCGTCAGGTGCGCGAAATACACCAACGGGCGCGGCATCGGCCAGTGGCGCTATCTCGATCTGGTCGGCTTTTCGGACCAAGACGTTCTGGCCCTGCGCGATTTCCTCGTCAGCTTCAAACGCGCCGTGCGAAGTGCTTCCTCCTGCGACGCGTTCTTCGAGCGGCTCGCGAAAGCGCTGAGCAAAGCCTGTCAAAGCCTCGGCATCCCGGCCATCGCGCTTTACACCGTGCGCCATCAGGCGATTGACAATTTTAAACGGTCCTTCGACCGGCGGATGGTCGCAGCCTTCGCGGGCCATCTTTCGCAGCACAGTGCCTCGCGCTCCTATGCCCGCCGCCGCGGCGGCGGGCGCGTAAAACCGACCTGCCGACCCTCGCTGTTCTCGAACATGGCGGTGCGACCGCTTCCAGCTAGAAACCCGAAAGCCCATGACGCGGTCGAAGCGCCCGCGTTCGTTCGGTGACGCTGCGCTGAGACCTTGATGGTCGTTGTCTCGGAACGATGGCCCACAGCGGCCATGCCATGTTGAGGTCGGTCGAGGGCGCAGGGAGCAACGCCAACGTAGCGGGTGGGTCGCGCCGAATTTGCCAAGACATGGATCTCAGGGCGCGAGGCTCGCGCGTTGGTCATCCACGCAGGATGAAACGGCCGAGGCTCTGTTTCCAAACCACTGACCTTTGCGAAAGGTGCCCCGAAATGCCTTGGGGTCATGAGTTTGAGAATGCGGTTCGGGAGGATAAAATTTACGGCAGTGATCCGAGAAGCCTGAGGCTGCCAGCTCCGGCGTTGCGGCCGCCTCGTGTGGCACTTCCAAGCCGTGATTGGTCGGCCGTTAGGCGGAAGATGTAACCGCCCAGCGGCGGTCGACCTCCGAAATGTGCGGGATGCTATCGATCGCCCACCTTGGATCGCACGGCGGTTCGTTCAATTGACTATGAGGTCGGTACGGGTGGGTCCGCGCGAAGGCGGATCCGGGCGCCCGGCCGGACGTACGATGGCGCACGGGTGGTCGCGACCGTTGTGAGGTGGATGCCCTGAACACAGCAGGTAGACCCGCGCGACGGCGATACGTCGTTGGTGTTCCCAGTGACGCAAAGGCTTCGAGATCACCTGCTCTGCGCCGGCCAACCGATCTAATTCGATGAGCTGCCTCTACGATCCGGCCAGTTAAAGGTAATTACCTAGGGGGTATCCGGCCGCTGCGGCGGGCACTGAGCGGGCGTTCCCCTTTTGCAGCGTTTGGATTTCGCTCGCTCCTTCATGGGATGGGGCGCAGCGATCTTGAGCGGTTGAGCCGGGAGGAGCTGATCGAGCTGGTGCTGCGGCTGCAGCGCCCGGAAAAGACCTCGCGCACCTCCTCGAAGCCACCCTCGACCGACCGCGAGGGGCGACGCGAGCAATCCAAACCCGGCGGGCCAAGCCTGGGCACCAAGGTCACAGCCGGGGGGATGAGCGACGATCCCGATGCCGTCGTCAAGCATCGTCAGAATCGCTGCATATGCTGCGGTGGCGCCCTGCACGAAGATCTTCCCGCCGAGCTCGTCAGCGTCTCCGAGCGGATCGAGCTGCCGGAGGTGGGCCCGGTCGTGACCCAGCATCGCCGGTTGGACGTGCATTGTCCGACCTGAGGGGCGCGGGTGGTCGCACCGGTGCCGGAGGTGGCACGCGGCACCCCGTTCGGCCCGCGGCTGCCTGCGGTGGCGACCTATCTCAAGACCTTCCAGGGACTGTCCTACGAACGGCTCCAGGCGGCCTTGTCGAATCTGTTCGGGGTCGTGTCCCTGGCCGTGGTGTAGCTTGGTGAGGGCCACCACGATCACCGGCTTGGGCCGGGACGATCAGGCTGCCAGGGCGGACAGGCTGACGAGGGCAGCAACGCCTTCCATTGGGTGTTCCACGCGGCCGACTCGGTGGTGCACACGGCCTCGCCGACGCGGGGCGCCATCGTAGTGAGCGAGATGATGGACGGCCACCGGCCCGCGATATGGATCTCGGACCGTTACACCGCCCAGCAGGGGCACGCAGCCTCGCATCAGACTTGCCTCGCCCATCTCGCTCACGACGTCGTCTCCGTTGTCAGGCGAGCGACGATCCGGTCCCCTGGCGTTTGCAGCTCTGGCTGCGATCCGTGTTCGCCTTGGCCGAGCGCGTTACCGATTTGGCCACCTCGACGCTGTCCGCCAAGCGCCGGAGTCTGGATCGCCAACTCGTGGCCATCCTTGCCACGCCGAGCGGCTGCGACCTCATCCCAAGCCTCCAGGCCAAGATCGGCCGCGCTCGCGATCAGCTCCTCGTCTTCCTCGCCCATCCCGGTGCGGTCGAGCCGACAAACAACGCCTCCGAGCGGCTGCTGCGCCCGTCCATCATCCAACGGAGGGTCACCAACGGCTACCGCGCGAGGTGGGCCGCCGAGGGCGAAGCCGCCATCCGCACCGTCATCGATACCGCGCGCCTCACAGGCAGCAACCCCTTCAGCACCATCCTCAAAACCGTTGGCGCCTGAACCCCACCCTCACAAGGGTGGGTAATTATCTAAGGCAGCTATGAGCTACAGCCGCGCATGGTCGCCGCAGCGGCCGCCAGCCCCCAGGCAAGGAGGTCCTTGGCCTCTGCTTCGGTGCGCGCCTCGGTGTAACAGCGCAGCTCCGGCGCGTTGCCCGACGCGCGGAAGTGGATCGTGCGGCCGCCGTCGAGCGCGATCCGAACCCCGTCCTGCGCGTCGACCGCCTCCGGCGCGCCGACCGGCTGCAGGAACCTGTGTCGGAACCCCGCGTCGCCGAGGCTCTGCAGGAGCGCGCCGCTGCGCTCGGGCGGCGTCTCGGGCAGGCGGTCGCTCGCCATCGCGCCGACATCGAGAGACGCGACGAGGCCGGCCAGCGGCAGGCCGGCGTCGCGTGCCGCGGCCAGCGTCGCGAGGATCGGCAGCATCGCGTCGCGCGTTGGCAGGGCGGGCAGCACCCGGCCGGCGAGCGCCACGTCCGATCCGAGGAGAAAGCCGCCATTCGCCTCGAAGCCGGCCACGGCCTTCGCGCCCGCGCGCTGCGCCTGCTCCATGCCGGCGATGACGAAGGGCGAGCCGACCCGGGTGCGCAGCACCTGTGCGAACCCGCCGGCCCGCTCGATTGCTGAGCCTGCGGTGACGGGCACCACCACCGCGTCGGCGCCGAGATACCGCGCCGTGATCAGGCCGAGCACGTCGCCGCGCAGGATGCCGCCGGCGGCGTCGGCCACCAGCGGCCGGTCGGCGTCGCCGTCGGTGGTGACCAGCGCGTCGTAGGCGCCGGACGCCATGGTCTCGGCGATGTAAATCACGTCCTCCGGGCGATGCGCTTCGGTGTCGATCGGGACGAAGGTGTCCGAGCGGCCGACCGGCGTGACCTCGGCGCCGAACCCCGCCAGCAGGTCGGCGAGCAGATCGCGGGCGACCGAACTCTGCTGGTAGACGGCGACCCGCAGGCCGGCGAGGATGTCGGGTGCGAAGGCCGCGCCGTAGCGGCGCCGGTAGCGCTCGACCACGTCCGGGTCCGGCGTCGCGGCGGCGGGTGCCGGCATCGTCCCGACCGCGGAGACGTCGCCGAGGGCGGCGAGGATCGCGACCTCGTCGGCCTTGGTGATCTCGCCGTCGGGCCGGTAGAACTTCAGGCCGTTACGGTCCTGCGGGATGTGGCTGCCGGTGACCATCACGGCGCAGGCCCCGCGCCGGATCGCCTCCAGCGCCAGCGCCGGCGTCGGGAGCGGGCCGCAATCGATCGCGGCAAAGCCTGCGGCGGCAGCCGCCGTGGCGACGGTGGCCGCGATGCCGGCGCTGCTGTCGCGCAGGTCGCGCCCGATCACCACGGTGCGACTCGCGCAGTAAGTGGCGCCGACGGAGCGGAAGAACGCGCCGGCATAGGCGTAGCTCGGCCACCCGACGAGGTCGGTCACCAAGCCTCGCAGGCCGCTCGTACCAAACTTCAGACTGCTCACGACGCCCTCATGCCAATCACCGACGAAATGTGTTCACGGCCCGGTCCGATCCAGTCTTGCGCGGGCGTGTTCGAGGACGTCGGCGATGGCCGCGTCGCCGGTCGCCACCGGAATCTCGGGGGCCCGCATCCACTCCGGCGCGACCCGGACCTCGAACGCGACCCGTGCGTGCCGGCGCAGGTCGGCGAGCAAGCTCGCGATGCTGCGCGGCCGCCCCGAGGCGACGATGAACACCGACCCGTCCGCGATGTCCAGACCGCGGGCGATCAGCTCGGCATAGGCCCGCACCACGTCGCCCATCGCCACTCAAGGGCCAGCGAGCCGGAGTGCCGCCCGAGATGCACCCTAATCGTCGAAGGGAGTGGGTAACTACCGGATAAGGTGTCGGCGCCCTGATCCCTCGCATCGAATCTTCGCAGATGGAAGGCCGTCCACTGCCGGGAAGCGAAGGTAAGCTTCAGGAAGGCGGCGCTCATTCAGCGTCGATTGGCCAGTTGCATGGTGGCCGAGCTGAGGTCGGTTAAAAAATTGCCCGTGTGGTATCGGTCATCATTTTCAGGAATCGATCTGCGTGTTGCACCGGAGGGTCTGCGCGTCCTTGCGCTGCGACGATCGCTTCGCGCGGGGCGCGGAGCGACGTAGCTCGGGTGATCCGCAAACGTGCTCACCAAGATCCGCCTCACATCGCGGTAGCTTCGGGCGGACACACGCTCCATCGGTGGAACTGGTGGACCTGGCCTTAGCAATCTGCCTCCTACCGTGGGCCCGTCCCTCAAACGATGCGGTCCAGACGAGCTGAAGGGAGGGCATCGGCTTTACTACTTGAGCCTGTAACACGTGTCGATGTTGTGGTTTTCATCTGGGGCACTGATCGCAACGCGATCGTTGCACGCATGAGCGCGCCGATACGCTCGGGTTATGGCTGACCGGAGCTGCCCCAGACCTCGACGACGTGCGACTGTCCGGTCCGCTCTCCTCCAAGCGGGATTGTGTCACCGCAGGCCGCTACCAACTTCCTTCGCGTGACGTGGGCGGTCTGTCCAAGATCCCGGCAGTCTCTCTGCTGCTTGGCGTCCGGTCCCGTGTCAGGGTAGGGCGTGGGCGATGTCTGTTTGATCGGCGCCATTTGTCGAGCGCCACGCATGTGCACGTATCGACATGGTGCTTGATGCGATCTTCATAGACCCCGAGGTGGGACCGTAGTGGCTCTGGTCTTCGGCATCTCAACTTGGCGTCTGCTCGACCCGAATGGTTTCAAGCCAAGAGGAGGCCGTGCAGGGACTGATCGGCATGGTTTGCGATGTTCTCGTGGCTCTGGGCGAAGCCGATGAGGAGATCGGCCCGGTCCATGCTGTGGCTGTCGAGGGCGTTGGTCCAGTAAGCCATGCCCTCCGG